>JAIRWK010000409.1 GCA_031268995.1 Planctomycetaceae bacterium | reverse complement strand
TACGAAATAAACGAAAATTTCATTTTCAACTCTTTCGTATATTTTCGCATTTAAAATTTCCCTCTGTGTTCTTTGTGTCCTCTGTGGTTATTTAAAATCAACTGAACAGTTACAAAAATTAAAACTGAATTTCGTAGTGCGGTGAGTATATACCCAAGTTATTTTGAAATTCCCGAAGCTGCGGTAAACCTACAACGCAGAGCGTTAGGCAAGCACAACAACGTGAAGTTGTTGTTCAGGGGTGAAGCCTATCGCCCTACCGGCTACGGTGTATAACTAATTTTTTGTTACGTCGAGTTCTTCAATGGCGATATTTGTGTTTGTGTAGATGTCAATTTCGGCGGCGATTTTGAGCGATTCGCGGACAATCTCCGATGCCGATAACTCCGTATGACCCAAAAGTGCTTTTGCCGCAGACATCGCAAAATTGCCGCCGCTGCCTATCGCTAACACACCATCAGACGGAACAATCACATCGCCATTGCCCGATAACAACAACGTTGATCCCGCATCAACCACAATCATCATCGCCTCCAATCGCCGCAACGCCTTGTCCGTCCGCCACTCCTTCGCCAACTCCGTTGCCGCTCGTTGAACATTCGCCGGAAAATCCCGCAACTTCGCCTCAAAACGCTCCAATAACGCAAAAGCATCCGCCGTCGAACCCGCAAACCCCGTTATCACTCGACCATCAAGCAACTTCCGTATCTTGTTCGCATCCGATTTCATTATCGAACTACCAAGCGTAACTTGACCGTCCCCCCCAACAGCAACCTTGCCGCCGTGCCGAACCGTCAATATAGTTGTACTACGTGATTTCATTTTTCTTAATTCTTTTAATTTTTATACCGAAGCCGGTACGGGCGGTAGGCTTCGCCCTTGAACAATCGCTTCACGTTGTTGCGCTTGCCTAACGCTCTGCGTTGCAGGTTTACCGCAGCTTCAGAAATTTCAAAACAGCTTGAGTATAAATTGTTAAAATTTATCTGTTAGGTTGCCAAACCGGCAACGTTTCATTCATCGTTCCTTTGAGTGCATCCGGCACAGTAGTTGTTTCTACACCATCAGGGATAATAACTTGCGGCGGTAAAATCGTCGGCGTACTTGGAGGTTGTTTAGCTCTCTCTTGATGTATCAACGGCAACGGTGTTGTGTTATTGATTGTACTATCGCCGTCATAACCCGCCGCGTTAGCCTTCAACAATTCGTTCTCCCGCTTGAGATCGACAAGTTGATTATGCGTCACCACCAACGCCTCCTCCAATCGCCTATTCGCTTGCAACAACGGATTATTGACTTGGCTGCGGCTATTGCCATAGTTCGCACAACCACCCGCCGCAACAAAAAATAACAAAAACATAATCATCATTCGACTCATACAAAACTCCTTTTCTTGAACTACCACTCCGTGACGAAATCGATATACCGTAGCCGGTAAGGCGATAGGCTTCGCCCCTGAACAACCGCTTCACGTTGTTGCGTTTGCCTAACGCTCCGCGTTGTAGGTTTACCGCAGTTTCAGGAATTTTAAAACAGCTTGAGTATACCATTACAGGACTAAAACGAGGTTTTTGGAAATTCCCCAATCATTAACCTCGTATTGCAATCACGATATTTTTTCGATTACTTGATCGATGATTTTGTAGGATTTGGCATCTGTTGCGGACATGAATCGGTCTCTGTCGGTATCTTTTTCTATTTTCGCAAGATCATGACCTGTGTGTTTTATCATTATTTGATTTAGTTTTGTTTTTGTGTTTGAAAATTCGTTGGCGTGTATCATGATTTCTTCGGCGGTGCCTTCCATTCCGCCGTGTGGTTGGTGTATCATTATTCTTGCGTTTGGCAGTGCAAAACGTTTTTCTTTTGTGCCGGCGGTGAGCAATAACGCGCCCATCGAAGCCGCTTGCCCAATACAATATGTTGCCACATCGCAATTTATGTATTGCATTGTATCATAAATTGCAAGCCCCGACGTAACACTGCCGCCGGGTGAATTTATGTACAAATGAACATCAGCTTTCGGGTCTTCCGAGTTAAGAAACAACAACTGCGCCACTATCGCATTGGCAACCTCGTCCGTAACAGCAGTTCCAAGAAATATAATACGGTCTTTGAGCAATCGGCTGTAAATATCCATCGCCCGCTCTTCGCGACCATTTTTCTCAATAACATAAGGAATCAACGGCATATCAATTTATCCATAAAAAATTAAATTTACACCAAAAAAACAGCGTAAATTTTGCATACAACAAAACATAAGGGACAAACAACATCCCAACATAAATAACTTGCAACTCCAAACTTATACCGTAGCCGGTAGGGCGATAGGCTTCGCCCTTGAACAACCGCTTCACGTTGTTGCACTTACCTAACGCTCTGCGTTGTAGGTTTGGTTTACTGTAGCTTCAGGAATTTTAAAACAGCCTGAATATATTTCAAATTCAGTCGATTGTCAGTCAATGGAAATCGACCGAATTCGAATAAAATTAATTTTTGGAAGTTCTCATATTAGTCTTTTTCGGTTTCGGCATCACTTTTTCTCAAAATATCATCGACGACACCGTAAATTTTTGCTTCTTCTGCGTCTAGGTAGAAATCGCGGTCGGTGTCTTTGGCAATTTCTTCGACGGTTTTTCCGGTGTGCAACGCGATGATTTCGTTCAATTTTGCTCTGTCTTTAATAATTTCTTTTGCTTGGATTTCAATGTCTGAGACTTGCCCGCCGACACCGCCCCAAGGTTGGTGCATCATGATTTTCGCGTGCGGCAAGGCGAAACGTTTACCCTTCGTGCCTCCCGTCAACAACACCGCCCCGCCACTAGCGGCAAGACCAACACAATACGTAGATACCGGACAACTCAAGATTTGCATCGTATCATAAATCGCGAGGGTTGCCGTAACGCTGCCGCCGGGGGAGTTGATATAAAAGTGTATATCTTTGCGTCGGTTTTCGCTTTGGAGGTAGAGGAGTTTCATTACCACTTCGTTTGCGTTATCTGTTCGTATTTCTCCTTGCAGGAATATAATCCGGTTTTCAAGAAGTAAATCGCCAAGCGTCATTGAGCGTTGGCGTTGATAATCTCCGTATTGAGCCATTGAATATTTAGGTGTTAAATTTTTGGTTATGCCGTAGCCGGTAGGGCAATAGGCTTCGCCCTTGAACAACCGCTTCACGTTGTTGCGTTTGCCTAACGCTCTGCGTTGTAGGTTTACCGCAGCTTCGGGAAATTTAAAGTAGCTTGAGTATATGTTGTACATAAAAATCTTTACGTACCGCTTCAGTATAATTTCAGTATAATCGTGTTTATTTGTGTTGTCAAAAGGTCAAGTTTTTCCGCGTCAAGTTTTCAGGAGGCGTAATTGTGCATTAAAAATCGTTTTTAATCAATAGCGGTTTGTACAAAATATACCGGATTTTAAAATTTATTTGTTATTGCGGCTTTTTTTTTGAATATTTTTTGAATATTTTGCAAAAAAAATTTGCGTATCGTAGCTGGCGTTGGCGATAGGTTCCGGCATACCGTAGCCGGTAGGGCGTGAACAACCGCTTCACGTTGTTGCGTTTGCCTAACGCTCTGCGTTGTAGGTTTACCGCAGCTTCAGGAATTTTAAAGTAGCTTCAATATATCGGCTTGAATTTTCGGTAGATTGTGGTAGAATTATGCTATTGTTTGTGTGGTTGGTTTTTGCCCCCACACATGTTTCGGCGATATACCGCAGCCGGTAAAGCGGTTAGCGGGATTAAATTGCGAATATTAAAAAGTGTTACGGAGTGATGTTTGATGTCAATTCTTTCAATTAACTCGATTTCAAATAACCTTAAAGCTGTACAACAAGTTCAACAAACGCAAGCAGATCTTGCGGACACGATAACTCAGCTTTCTACGGGTTTGCGTATTAATTCTGCCAAAGATGATCCGGCGGGTTTGATTGCTCAGGAGCTTTTGCGGGCGGAGATTGTTGCTTCGAATGCTGCGGTGAAGAATACGCGGATGGCTTCGGCGATGTTGAAGGTTGCCGAGAGCGGGCTTGGCGAGATAAGCAATTTGTTGAATGATGCCAAAGGTTTAGCTGTTGAAGCTGCGAACAGCGGCGTGATGTCATCCGAAATGATCGCAGCAAACCAAACCCAAGTCAACCAAATTCTAAACTCCGTCAACAGAATTGCCGGAACGACAAATTGGCTTGGTAAACCGTTGCTTGACGGAAGTTTGTCTGCCGAAAACGGCGGTGCGACTTTCCAATTGGGACCGGATGTTGTCCAAAGTCAGCAAGTTACCGAAACAATTGAAAGCGTTCTCGCAACACAAGTAGGTAATAATAACGGCAAATTAAATGATCTCGCAAGCGGCGGCAAGGCGGAGCTTGCTTTTAATCCGGCTCTTGCGTCGAACATTCTTGATTCCGCTATTTTGCAAATCGCGACGCAACGCGGTGAGCTTGGAACTACGCAAAAATACACTCTTGATTCTAATATTAGTGCGCTTGAGAGTGCTATTGTGCAATTAACGGGTACGGTTTCGCAGATTGGCGATGCGGATTTTGCGGTGGTTGCGTCGGAGTTGGCTCGCAATCAAATATTGCTTGGTACCGGAATAAAAGCACTAGGAATAATAAACCAAACCCCACAATACGCCGCCAGTTTAATCAGCAATTAAACGCAATGTATGGGCTACATTGGCGGTCGCCCCAGACCGACGATCTCTATCGATCGAACGATAACTCGCGATCAAACAATTCCCCATGATCAAACGGTCGCTCACGCGATTATACTCATCGTACTATGAAATTCAGTTTTTATTTTTTTTGACAGGATTTACAGGATTTTTTTATATCCTGACAATCCTGTAATCCTTGTTATCCTGTCTTATACTCAAGCTGTTTTAAAATTCCTGAAGCTGAACACGCAAGCGCAACAACGTGAAGCGGTTCGAAGCCTTACGGTATAACGGGAATTTCTAAGAATGTATTTTGTAACCATTCAGTCGAATGTAGTCATTTATTTTTTTAACGCGAAACACGCGAATATTACGCAAAGAGACGCGAAGGGTTGTTTTTTTATATTATTCGCGAATAATCGCGTTTTTATTGGCGTGATTCGCGTTGAAAAATAATGCTTGCGACAAAAACGATTCCAAATATCGGTTTTGTCCGATACCGGATTATTGATTTTTGTAACATTAATTCTTGTTTTTTTGTTTTTCGGCATCTAATTCTTTCTGTATTTTTTCGGGCAATATTATTCCACGCATGTAGTTGTTCTTGTAGTTCCATGTTGATTTCATTTGGGCAATGGATACTGGAGGCTCGCATAAAGACAAATTACAATCCGTTACAACAGCATCGGTACAATTTACGTTACGAAAATTACAACCGCGAAATCTACTGCCGCTCAAATCAAAACCGGAAAGATCAACATTGGAAAAATCTACTCCATGAATCGTTACATGAAGTAATTTTTTATTCTTAAAATCAGTAGTTGATTTGATCTGATCAACAGTAACATTTTGTTTTGAGTCAAACGACACCCATGATATTTTTGAATCTGTAAAATCAGCGTTTTTCAGATTGCAACCTTTACCAAAAGTTGTACCGGCGAAATTAATTTTCGTGAATTTGCCATTTTCAAAATTACATTCATTGAACTGCATATCTACCAATTTTCCGTGGTTATAGTCGTAGGTTGAATAGAGTTGTTCTAACGAGATGGACATTTCGGCACCGCGAATCAATGCGTTATCCAAGTTGGCATTTGTTATCTGTAGGATTTTACTAAACATCAAGTTAAAATTAGACAGATCGAATATCACTTTTTCAGTAAGACTTTGCACATAATACGTCCCATCAACATTCAAAACCTTATTCACAACCACCTTTCCGGTCTCTTTGTTCACAATTGTCCCAAATCCTTTTACAGCCACATAATTCCGCAACATAGCACATCGCAAACCTGACAGATTGCGTTTTTTAAAACTCGCCGTTTTCAACAGTTCGTGAACGTCCACCATCATAAGATTAGTCAATGGTACATCGCCGCTCTCTTTAAAACTAAAATCACTTTGCGCGATTGGATAATTTGTCAACACTACTCTCATCAGTATGGATATAAGCACCTGTAAAATCGCAATTATGAAAATGAATAATATCTCCATATACCCCGCGAAAATCCACATTGCGAAAAGAACAGTTGTGGAAACCTAAATGGTCAAGTATAACCCGATGAAACTTTGAACCATCAAATTTAACATTGCCAACATACCCACCTCCAAAGTAGCCATCTGCGACGGAATCCAATTGAAGTGTACCGAAAAATTCGCTATTACTAACATCCTTTTTCTCCTCCCATTCAAACGTTTTATCAGTATAACCATAATGATCTCCGGATGGTAACTTTATCGGCATAAAAGAATCTTTAGGAATATCGAACGTTCCAGGTTGTAATGGATAAGCCTCCCGTGTATAAGAATCCCCAACGTGCCACCAATCAACCGCATAAGATTTGCCAACTTCCGCACTCGAAAAATACTGATCCACCACAGGAACAAACACCAATAAAACAAATATTGATATAATCACAACACAAAACATGCTCTTTAAAACAACTAATATTTTTAATGTCATTTGATACCTCCAAAATTTTGTAACAAAAGTTTCCTCGAAAAAAAATCACAAACACAACATTTGAGTACACCGAAGCCAACATGGGCGGTAGGCTTTGCCCCGGAACAACCGCTTCACGTTGTTGCAATTGCATAATTAGCTTCAAGAATTTTAAAACAGCTTGCGTATACAAAAAACATCATCATTTTTTCTCCGCCTTTTTTTGCGGCAAGTTTTTTTCTGCGTCAAGTGCTTTTTGGATTTCAGCGGGTAATTTAATTCCGGTCATGTTGTTGGTCTTGTAGTTCCAAGTTGATTTTATTTGTTCGATTGTGAGGTTGGTTTTTAATGTTGAGAAATCGCACTTTGGAGAATAACAACCGCCAAACGAACAACCTGTAATTACCGCATCTGTGAAATTGGCATTTTGCAAACTGCCCATAAAAGAACTGCCCGTCAGATTAAACCGTGAAAAGTCAACTCCCGAAAGATCACTAAAACCCAATCCAATTGATAATAATTCCTTTCGCTTATAACTTGCAGTCGATTTCAATTGTTCCGCCGTCATATTTTTTTCAGCCGGTAACGGACCAATCAAACGTACAGGAAGTCCTTCACGAACGGGTTTGACCGTTATTTTTTTATCATACGAACAAACGCAAGGACGACCTAAATGTTCATAAGGACTATAAAGATAACTGTCATCGTCGAATCTCGTATTTTTAATTTCGGCATCTTCAAAATTGCATTTATTCAAGTTGCAGTCATAAAAAGTTACATCTGCAAGGTTTGTTTTTGTGAAGTTACTCTTCTCCAGGTTACATAGTTCAAATTGGGCTTTTCGCAAATTAGCTCCCCTAAAATTGCAATTACTCATTTTAAAATAACCAAATCCAATACCAACTGCATGTAAAGGTGCCGGAGTTGGTTTGCCATTATTGAACCTATTGAAATCAACACCGGACAAATCAAACTCTTCATTCAACGAGTCATACTTATCGCCATCGTATGCAGCATTCAACCCCCAAAAAGTACAATCGGCAAGATTGACTCTTTTACGGTCATATTTTATGCCACCATCTTCGCTTAGCTTGTATTGTCTGAAATTTGATGTTGACAGGAGTTGTTTTCGAGTGATTGAGCTGAATTTTGCACCGCTAATCTCTGCTCCAGTAAAGTCACAATCCTTAAACACTGTGTTTGCTTTTGACCATGGTCCATGAAAGAATACCCCGGGAGCGTCGAATGCATCAACATTTCGTAAGTTGGCTTCTTTAAAACAACAATTTTTAAAAAGCGCACGTTTGAAAATCGCTCCCTCTAAATTTGTACCGTAAAAAGAGCTATTTTCCAATTCCACGTAAGCCAACGCGTCTTCATTTTCTATCAATTCCAAACGAGGTAAGTCACAAAAATCGAAATTTTTATTACTAAACTGACCGAGTTTTTTTCCATCTATTTCAATCGAAGTGGTATTATAGATTCTATAATTACTATTCATACGCCGTGCAGGAGCCTTGTGATATCTGGTAAGGAATTCTGCCATTGCTGATTTCTCCAATTGCTCATTTTCAAAAGCACCCTGAATAGCTTGTTGCCAAGAGTCTAAACCATATAGCACACGTTTCCGCCGCATCTCAAACGAGTCTTTTTCTAAACCTATCTCTATGTAACCTAATTCATACGCATTCTGCGCAACTGCATTGTCAAATGCCGCTATCATCAACGCATCATAATCAAACGCTTCCTGGGCAGTTGCGTTGTCCAACGCCGCTACCATCATAACAAAAATTGAAAATAACAACACAGTGGAAATAAAAGTTTTTCGTAACATTTTTAAACTCCTTATCGGGGTAATTGATTAATGGGGATTTCCAAAAAAATACTTTTTTGACTACACTCTTCACACTTTAAAATTCGTTTCTTTTAGACAGGATTACATAATAACAAGACAGTCAGGTATAATAAAATCCTGACTATCCTGCTATTTTGTCAATCCTGTCCCCAAAAATAAAAATGGAAATTTTAATCGGGACTGGTATACAAGGAAATTATTGCCATTTTGACAAACGTTTCCAACGACCTACTGAACACCGTCTTCTACTATAAACCGGTTATTCAGTTGGCGGAGGCGTGTACGGACCAATTTGAATATTCTCAAATTCTACACCGCTTCCCCAATGAGTCTGGATGTAAATACGCCCGTCTAATTTTTTAGTTTCCTCCGGTACTGCATTTAAAATAGTAACTTCTGTTTTTTCGTAGTAGAGAGTTCTTATCCCGCTTAGTATCATGTAAACTCTCAAATGCCCCTTCACGGTATCGTCCCCTACTGCTGAAGTTCTCTGCCAATATATTTCCATCTCATTGCCGGTTTGTTTGCAGTTATTGTAATTATTTTGTAACGTCAAGTATAATTTTTGCCACGCAAGATCACCAGGTTGTGGTATTGCGTTAGCATAATCATAAACATCTTCATTCAGGGGCTGATTGTATCCAATACCATTTAACAGACGTGCCAGTTCTTCATAATTTCCCAGACTGCCCTGGCTAATCATATTACTCAAAAAAGGCACCCTGTTATATGGAGATTTGGCTCCGTCGTTCGGAACACCCGCGTAATTAAATGTAGTAGTAGTACCCGTTTGGACAACAATGTTACGTTGTTTAAATGCATCTAACTGTGAATAGACAATACCAGCAGTGTCTTTCACGTTAACACGATCTACCATCGCTTTTGTGTCGAGAATAGCTACTTCAAACACTCCGTCACCTGCTCCTCTGAAACTACCGAGTTTTATTCCGCTATTACCGACGAAACTGATTTTTCTGGTATCATTGTTATCGATTCTCTCATCTTTACTGGTATCTGGTTGTACGTATCCTTTATCTCCATTACGGGTGAATGAGTAAGTCAAGGTAAGCTTAAAACCCTCTTCGTAAGTAATTTTTGAAAATACGTATCCATTTTTTTCGGTAGAATCAGTAGCAGTAGTAATGTAACCGCTTCCTTCAGATTGTGGACCAATTGCATCGGGTGCGGGTACAATTGTTGTTAGCGAATTGTCATCGCCAATAATCCACCCTGATGGAACATTCCAATCTGCCAATGTCTGACGTGCGTTAAACACTACAGAATCAAACTCAACCTTTGTTGTAGGATCAGTTGCATTGCCGTACATGAACAGTTTGACTTTATCGAAGCCCGTAGTGGCAGGCTCTCTATTGGCAGGATCGGCACCTATTGCACGCGCATAATACGATTTGGTCAAGTCCAATGCAACGCTAAGATCGACATCAACATAACCCGTTGCTGTTTTCTCCGAAATTGCAAGATTGTCAGTACATTCAAATTTAAGAATCGTTCCATTGGGAGCATCCACCTTGAGAGGCGCATGTCTGTAAGCATCGGGAGGATTATTATTGGCAATATCAGGATTCGGGAAATATGTTATTGGCTTGGGTACCGAAGTACCCATTGTCAATTCTGCCTTTTCACGATCCGCATTTTTGTCGGAGTTAATGTATCCGTTGTTATCCGAATCAGTTTGTAACAAAATTGGTTTGGTAAGGATTTGATCATAAACCGCCGCGCTAAAAATTTTACCGATGAAGTAGCGCGGTTTTGCGGGTAAGTTGTGAGAACCTATCATCCACTGTGCGTTTTTAACAGCAACCGCACCTTGTGTATCGGTAGAACTTCCCACTAGCACACCGTTAATGCACAGCTTCCAAGCTGTTCCATCGTAAAGTCCAACAATGTAGAGTTCCTTACCAATATGCTTATTTTTATCAAGTGGAACACGAACCAGATGATTTACCTGATCTACCCACGAACCGCATTCAAAACCAACAGTAGACTCGGAACCGCGTCCGCGGATACGAAGGTATATTTCCGGATCAGTATTATCTCCATCACTTTTGTTGTGTGAGATAATGTAGTGAAAAAGGTTAAGCACATCATTAATGCTATTAATGAATATGTGCGCAACAAGCATTATCGTACCTGAAATTTCCGGTCCGGCAACGCCGCTAAAAGGTACCTGTTTTGTACCATCGAAAACTTCATCCCCATTTGTCAATACCTTAGACAAAACGGGAGAAACCGAAACTAACTTTTCTGACATGTCAAATCTCCTTTGCAAATTGGAAGGCTACTCCCAGTAGCACTCAGCGTGTCCTGCGCAAGCAACCTTTTGTTCAAATCAAACCACACTAGTCAACAATGAACTAACCAAACGTAAATCGCAGGTTGTGTGTATACCGAGCGAAAATTTAAACTCACAAAGCTCGAATCTCTATAACAACAACCCGTTGCGAAAGCCCGCTACAAACATACAATCGGGTAGTGTAGCTGTTTCCCCTGACTTGTCAAGTGGCTAACTTGAGAAAATTTTCCCGAATAACGAAAAAAACTCATTTATTGTTACAACAATTAAAACATAAAACAAGTTTAGCTTTATAATTACCCTCAAAAAACAATTGGCAAAAATTTTTTTATTTTTTGGAATTATTCAATGTTCCGTAGGGCGTTGCCCTACGCTAATGCTTGCGCCCTTTCAGGGCAAAAAAACTGTTTCTTCGATTGTTAATCGCTCATGCGTAACATGAGTCAATTATATTCAAAATTCTCGCAGCTGAACACGCAAGCGCAACAACGTGTAGCGGTTGTTCTGGGGCGAAGCCTACCGCCCATACCAGCGTCGGTATAACATGAGTTATTTTATGTTTGTGTGATTTTTTTCCATAGAGTTGCAATCTGCTTTTGGGTGTCTTTGATGGTTTTATTGTTGTGGATTATGAAATCGGCAAGTTGTCGTTTTTTTTCGATGGGCAATTGCGACGCTTCGCGTAAGTTTAGATCGCCTTCCGTCCAATTCCTTTTGAGTATTCTGGCAACTCTGTTCTCCCGTGTTGCGTCCACAAAAATAATCTTGTCCACAATCCGATCAAATCCAGTCTCAATCAAAAGCGGCGCGTCAAGAATTATTATGTTGTAATTATTTTGAGAGAGGTATTGTATTTTTTGGTTTATTTTTTCTGCAATTTGCGGATGTAATATTGAGTTGAGGTATTTTAGACCGGCGACACCTTGTTCGTTTTGCTTGAAAACAACTCCGGCAAGCTCCGCACGATTAACCACACAAACACCACCCGCCTCAACAAAAACACTCTCGCCAAAATAAGACCTTATTCGCTCCGCCACCGCCGAATCATAAAGCAACTCATGCCCAATCTCATCCGCATCAATTAACCCCGCACCCAAACCAACAAACTCCCCAGCCGCCAAACTCTTCCCACAACCAATACCGCCAACTAATCCCAATATCATTCGACTCATTTTTCGTACAAAATCTATAACCAAGCCAACACTGACGCGAGGCTTCGCCCTTGATACCGCAGCCGGTATGGCGATAGGCTTCGCCCTTGAACAACCGCTTCACGTTGTTTCGCTTGCGTGTTTAGCTCCATGAATTTTAAATTAGCTTCAGTAGAATATACTTATCGCACTATGAAATTCCGTTTTTATTTTGTAACTATTCAGTCGAATGATTTAATTTATTTATTTTACCGCGAAACACACGAAATTACGCGAAAAGACGCGAAACTAAATTATTCGCGACCTTTCGTGTTCTTTGTGTTCTCTGTGGTTATTTAAAATCAATTGAATAGTTACAAACAAATTTCACAGCAACTTCGATATACACTTAAAACTTACCGCTCACATTTCAATATTCGCGTATTGAG
>JAIRWK010000383.1 GCA_031268995.1 Planctomycetaceae bacterium | reverse complement strand
GAAATAGACGAAAATTTCATTTTCAACTCTTTCGTATATTTTCGTATTTAAAATTCACCTCTGTGAACTCTGTGTTCTCTGTGGTTGATAAAAATTCTATCGACTGAATAGTTACAAATGTTTTTTGGAAATGTTGTAGCCGGTAGGGCGATAGGCTTCGCCCTTGAACAACCGCTTCACGTTGTTGCGATTGCCTAACGCTCTGCGTTACAGGTTTACCGCAGCTTCAGGAATGTTAAAGTAGCTTCAGTATATTGTATTGATTTTGTCGGTTATTCGATTACGTTTTTTTGAAAGTGTTGAAAAATCTCTTATTTGTTACTTCGTGATTTGACTGTTGGGTTGAGTATTCTATATTGAGTCGTTGTTTTGTTTCTGTTGGTGAGCGGCAGGTTAATTTTCATTTTTGGGTTATTCAATAGTTGGGTCTGTTGCCCGTATCGGCTACGGTATAGTTCAAATTGCCCGCACTTAAAATTTCGGCAACCGTTATTTGCTTATCCATCGGCAAACGGTTTTTTGCGTTTTGGTGTTACCGAAATTCATAGTGCAAGCAGTAATATAGAGATTGATAAAAAATGGATCGTGCGAGTGTAATAGGTATTGTATTCGGATCGGTTATTATGGTGGTTTCGATAATGGTCAACGGCGTTACCAGAATTTTTATGTTCTATGACACTGCGTCGGTATTGATCGTTTTGGGCGGTGGTTTGTCGTCAATGTTTATATCGTATCCGCTTGCAGATATGATGATAATAATAACTTGTTTTAAGAAGACGTTATTCAATCACAAAGAAGACCCGATGGACACGATAACGTTGATAGTTTCGCTTGCGGATACTGCGCGGCGTGAGGGTTTGCTTTCGCTTGAGAATCGTATGCAAGATATTGAAGACCCATTTGTTGCCAGTGGTATTCGTATGGCAATAGATGGTCTTGCGCCGGAGATTGTCGAGGCGGTTATGAACACGGAGATTGACGCGGTCAACGCTCGGCACATGTACAATCGTTCTCTTGTTGCAAACTTCGCGAAATATGCGCCGGCGTTTGGGATGATTGGGACGTTGATTGGGCTTGTGTTGATGATGGCGGATTTTGATCCTGAAAGTATTGGGAAAGCGATGGCGGTATGTTTGTTGACGACTCTTTACGGTTCGGTTTTGTCAAATTTATATTTTTTGCCAATGGCGGACAAGCTGGGATTTTTGAATGATTTTGAAATAAGAGTCAAAGAGATTGCGGTGAAGGGCATTGTTGCAATCCAAGCTGGCGAAAACCCGCGTATCATTAAACAAAAACTTATGACATACGTACCAACAGCACAAAGACCAGACGAAGAAGAAGAGAACTGATAATATGCTCAAGCTGTTTTGAAATTCCAGAAGCTGCGGTACCCCTGCAACGCAGAGCGTTAGGTAAACGCAACAACGTGAAGCGGTTGTTCAGGGGCGAAGCCTATATACTCATCGCACTATGAAATTCAGTTTTTATTTTTTTTGACAGGATCTCATTATATCCTGACAATCCTACTATCCTGTCAAAAAAAATAAATTTCATAGCAGCTTTGGTATAAGGTCTCGCAAAGGTTTTAACATAATCTTTTTTCGCCTTCGTGGTGTTTTCCTTTTATGTAACGAAAAATATTTTGACCGGATATACAAAAATTTTTGGAGGTAATTATGGCGCGTCCTAAACCGCCGGAGGAAGGTGTTCCTCTTTGGATTGTTTCGTTTGGTGATATGATGTCGTTGTTGCTTACGTTTTTCATATTACTTTTTTCGATGAGTACGCTTGAGATACCGAAGATTTCGGCGGCGATAGATTCGCTTAATCAAGGATTTGGTTATCATGGGGATGGGCAATCGACTAATTTTGAGGTTGTCAAGAGGCGTGTTGAGAGGATGATGAAGAAGTTGGGCGACCGTCGTCCGATTACGCCGCGAATCAAACCGCCGATTTCCGCCGATCCGGGCGAAACTCTTCGCATTAAAATTCCAAATGTAATTCAAGACACAACGCTTGGATATTTCATTTGGTTTGAGTTCAACAGTGACGAATTGACGGAGCAAGGGAAGTTGAATTTGAATCATGTCAAGGAGGAATTTGACGGTTCGCAATATATTGTGATTATCAAGGGTCATGCTGGGGCGAGTGAGAATCAAACTTATCGTTCCGCGTTTACGCTTGCGTTTACGCGGGCGAACAATGCGCGTGATTATTTAGTTTCGATTGGTTTTAAGGAGGAGCGTCTTCATGTTAGTGTTGTCGGCAGTTTTGATCCGATAGACCGTGCGGTGTTACCATTTGAGCTGGAGCCGCGAATGGCAAATTCAGTAGTCCAAATCGTCCCCACAAAAGAACAACGCCGAAACATATCCGGCATGAACAACCAATAATCGCACCATCATTTTAAAAATCAACACGCAAATAGCGCAGATGCTACGCCGTAGTTCAGTTTTTATTTTTTTTGACAGGATTTGCAAGATGGCAGGATAGGCGGGATAGACAGGATTTTGTTGTGTCCTGACAATCCTGTAATCCTGTCTTAAAAAGATAAATTTCATAGCAACTACTATACAGCGTGAGACTTTCGCCGCCAATTACGAGGCTTTCGTTTCCCCTTACGAGGCTTTCGTCTCCCCTTACGAGACTCTCGTCTCCCCTTACGAGACTCTCGTCTCCCCTTACGAGGCTCTCGTCTCCCCTTACGAGACCCTCGTCTCCCATTACGAGACCTTAATTTTCGGTAACGAGTTGCTCATTGCCGACAATTATACTCAAGCCACTTTTAATTTTATGGAGCCGGACACGCAAATACGGCATCGCAAGGCGATTATACTCATCGCACTATGAAATTCAGTTTTTATTTTTTTTGACAGGATTTTGTTATATCCTGACAATCCTGTAATCATGTTATCCTGTCTTAAAAAGATAAATTTCATAGTAGTTGCGGTATATGCCGCAGCCGGTAAGGCAATAAGCTTCGCCCTACCGGCTACGGTATAATTTGTTTTTGGCAAATAGTATTTTATACCGTAGCCGGTATGGGCGGTAGGCTTCGCCCCTGAACAACCGCTTCACGTTGTTGCGATTGCTTAACGCTCTGCGTTGCAGGTTTGCCTCAGCTTCAGGAATTTTAAAACAGCTTCAGTCCCCATCATGGTGTTGACAGGGTGTAGAGTAGAAAATTAGTTGTGAGTTGTAGGGCGGAGTTTGGAGTGTGGGTTCGGCAACCGGAGAAGGTTGGCGATTCAAGAGGGCATAACACATCCGTCGGCGAAAAAATTACCGACCAACGACGACCGCCTTCAGAATACAATCCATACAATTGCGGCTTTTCGTTACGCAAATTTGTAACCGTTTCGCGGTTTGGTGATTGTTCTCGTTGGCGGATTTCAACGGAGTTGATTTCAAAACCGCCTAATTTGTCTGAAAATAAAATGTCGTCTTCTGCAATTGGTTGAAGTTTTGAGTTGGGGAAAATTTGGTTAATTTGTTCTTCAAAGGAATCTGTGAATTGTTTTGAAGAACAGATTGAATTGACGAAAAGGAATCCGCCTTGCTCCAAATATCGCCGCAACATTTCTTTTTGTTTTGCCGTAAAACTAAACGCCTTGCGCCCGAACATAAACAATACCGGATAGCTGAACATCCCCGAATCAAACCCGACAGTTTTAACTTCACCATTTGCCGACAACCCCAAATTCGCCTCAACCCAACGAAGTAAATTTGGCAACGCACGCGGAGTAGAATTCGTTTCGCCATGCGATAGCACGCCAAGAAAAATACTGCCGCGTTGTCCGGCGTGTTGTGATTTTGTTTTTGTCAATATTGAATCTGCCGTTTGATCCCGATAGTTTCGATCTGCGTCAATTGCGTAGGACAAAATATTCAAACCGATCCCAAGACCAACCTCAACCTGACGACTCACAACCGAAGTATATAATTCATTTCGACCATCAGCCCGCGAAATTTCCCAAAGACACGACAAAGACGGTTGTTTTTTGACGGCGGGAATAAAAATTACATTTGTCCTGCACGCCGCTGTGATTCCTTTGATCGGTCGGCGTTGTTCCGGCTCGATGAACAACCCGCCAGACCAAATTGGATGAGATGCCTCCAATAAATTCAAATTCAATCCGCCCTCCGAATCCTTGAAAACCAAACGCATCAACTCCCTAAACTTCGCCTCAAAAACGCCGTCATCCGATAACGCCTCCGCAACAATAAAACCACCGCGATCAAGATACTCCCGCAACTTCACCGCAACACGTTTCATCTCGTTTTCACTTCCGGCAAACGGCATTTTGTCGCCGGAAAAATACAATACAGGCGATTGAATCAACTCATCCGCAGAAATTTTGCCCAAATCAACATGCCGCCAGCCAAGCGGAAATTGCCAACGCCCCTCAACAAAACGCAATAAATGATCAACATTGTACGGATGTAAATTCCAAGAATAATCATGCCCGCCGCTAACCTTTGCAACCGTAATCGGTCGCCGTCCTTTGGCAAGAAAACTCACCGCACACGACGTTTCCAATATCGTCTCGCCCGACGCATCCGCCCAATAATCGCGATGCTCCCGAAGTTGGCGGAGCAACGACAACGTCCCCTCTCGATACCAATCGCATTGCCCAATATCCGAACGCCCCAAAAAACGACCGACATTTTCGACCGCGAATAAATTGTAATGAACCCATCGCATTTCGCGTATTTTGAGATCGCTGGAATTTTTTTTATACCAAATTCCAGTTGTAGGGACTTGTTGGGAGATTAGCGGATTGTCCAGAGAAAGCAACGCCAGATCAATCCGTGATGAAATATTGTACGGATCCCAACGCCCACAATTTATACGATTGTCCTCAACCCGAAATCGCCCCGAATCATTAAAACCAGTTGACAGAATCAACGAAATTATTCCCGCGTTCGTTGTACAAGAGTAAGCGTTGCCGCTGCCGCGTGCGAGCGGACGATAGCCCCAAGAACCATCAGCATTTTGTGTACGCTCCCAAAACCGCCGAACCTTGTCCCAAACCGCACGCGGAATCACCGCCGCGTCACTTCGCTCCGCCTCGTAAAACGCAAGACCAACATAATACGTCTCAAATGTACTGTAATGACCTGAACGGTATTGCCAACCTCCATCGCCATTTGAGCCGTCGTTGACTTGATGGCGGATAAGCCATTGGATATTGTGGGCAATAATAGATTTGTCCGAAACATCACCAAAACGAGTCAAAGCAATCGTTTGTATTGCAATCGGATATGTGTCATGAATATTGTCGCCGGCGCGGTAAAGACGCAACGCTTGAACTCCACGAACAAGAGACGAATCATCACGCGAAACTCCCGCCTCAACAAACGCTATAACACACATCGCCGTCGCACCAAGCGTATGACCGGAAATCTCATAATCCCATTGACCGTTTTGTTTTTGTTTGTTTTTCAGATATTGGATACCTTTGTCAATTGCGTTTGTAACATTGCCGGAATCTATAACCGGCTCTTCCATGCCAAACGCAGCAAATCCAAAAATCAAAAAAAATACCAGAGGCACTAAAATCGGCATAAACAACAACCACAAAAAGAGGGAAATTTTAACACAAAAGGCACGAAAAACACGAAAGGGGATTTTTAAAAATTTTTTCGTGTCTTTTGCATTTTTCGCGCTTTTCATATCTAAAAAATCCCCCCTTTCGTGATGATTTTTTGTAACTATTCAGTTGCTTTTAAATAACCACAGAGAGCACAGAGTTCGCAGAGATAATTTTTTGAATATGAAATAAACGAAAATTTCATTTTCAACTCTTTCGTATATTTTCGTATTTAAAATTCACCTCTGTGAACCCTGTGTTCTCTGTGGTTGATAAAAATTCTATCGACTGAATAGTTACGATTTTTTTTAGCACGAAGCTCACTCAATCGTTGTTTCCGAAAATTGTGAGGAACAGTTGCAATACGTACCAGAAAAGGAACACGACTGATGCGAATAGGGCAAGAGCGGCGGCTACGTGTTGACTGGTTCGGTAGTGGTGCAACACATTGGAGGTGTCGTATAAGATGTAACCGCAAGCAAGCGCGATGCCAAAATACATCAATATTGGTCCCAATGACATTCCGAACAACATGCTAAACGCGATTGCGCCCAACAACGCAAACCCGCCGAAAAACAACGCTGTACGCAAAAACGAAAAATCCGCCCGCGTCAAAAATACCGCAACTGTCATCAAACTAAAAAGTCCGCCTGTTGCGATTGCTGCTGAAGTAATCAAACCGCCGCTTGCGTCCACGCGTTGTGCTAACCAGAGCAACGGCAAGAGGATTATTGATTGGGCTACGATGTACAAGCCTAATCCGAGATGTTGTATTAGAGGGCTTGTTGAGCTATTTGCCCAAACGTTTGCCAGTGTGCTTACTCCCATGAAAAGAAGCAGGACAACTATCCAACTAAATCTTGACCCCATCATCAAACTAACCAACGCCGTACCGTCAACCGAACTTAACAACACGAATTCAATTCCGATCAACGCGAAAATTGAACCGATGACGTAGAGATACGTTTTGGTGATGAAACCCATTCGGGCATCGGCATCGGCGAACGCTGCTGACATGTCGTTTATGTCGTTTGTAAAATTTTGTTTTTGTCGTACAGAGTTGTCGTTATTGTTGTAGTTAAAGTTATTGTAGTTTTGGCTCATTAAAAATCTCCTTTGCAAAATCTTTTTTTTCTTGTTACGCCCGAACACAGCAACTCGCCGCATTACAAAACCTAAAGCGTAACGCAAAATTTTATCACATTAAATTCTATCCACAATCCACACCGCACCGTTTTAGGGAAATTCTATATCGTAGCTAGTAAGGACGTACCCTTGTGGTCGTTCTAATATACTCAAGCTGTTTTAAAATTCCGTAAAGCTGATTACGGTAGCGCAACAACGTGAAGCGGTTGCGTGTCCAGCTTCAGGAAATTTAAAGTAGCTTGAGTATACTACATATAGTATGTCAACCATTGGTAAGCACTCTGTTTTAAAAACCCATGAACGGTTACAAAAAATTTTTAGAAACTCTCCCTAACAACGTATTCATTTTGTTTCCTCTTTTTTGTCTGTCGTGTTGAGAATTTCTATTACAGCATCGTCGTAGCTGTAATTGTCTGCGGCGATTTCTTCAGCGATTTTAAGTGGAGTTATGCCTTTCTTGTCTTTTACTTTTATGTCTGCACCTTTTTCAATTAGATATTTGACAACGCCCAAATTACCTCCATAGACTGCACTGAATAGCGGCGTTCTATCATGGATATTTTTTGCGTTGACATCAAAACCTTTTTCAATGAAATATTCAACCATTTTCAAATTACCGCTTCCTGCTGCTTTGAATAGGATAGTTTCACTGTCATTATTTTTGGCATTTATATCAAAACCTTTTTCGATAAAATATTGAGCCACATCCAAGCCGCAGCTACCGGCTGCACAAAAGAGGAGGGTTTCGCCATTGCTGTTTTTGGCATTCACATCGACACCTTGTTCAGCAAGAAGTTTTATTAAATTCAAGGGACAGTGTCGAATCACTGCAAATTCAATAGGCAATGAACCGTCACGCGCTTTCGCGTTGGCATCAGCACCCTTCTCAATGAGATATTTAGTAACCGTCAAGCTGTTGCATGATATAGCAATACGTAATGGAGTGACACCGTTCTTATCTTTTGCGTCCACATCGAAACCTTTTTCGACAAGATATTTAATTGTCTCTAAATCAATATGATCATACACCGCGTAATGTAGGAGACTCGACTTGTCTTTATTTGTAATATTAACATCCGCGCCTTTTTCGACAAGATATTTAACAGTGTTAATATACCTAACAGCAGAGAATATAGGGGTATTGCCATATATATTTCTTGCGTTCACGTCTGCGCCTTTTTCAACAAGATATTTAACAATGTCAATATCAATATACCCAACAGCAATGAATAAAGGAGTATTGCCATCTCGATTTCTTACATTCAAATCTTCTCCTTTTTCAACGAAATATTTAACAACATCCAATTTGCCGCTGTACATCGCAAAGAAGAGTAGAGCCCGACCTTGATTATCTTTTATATTTGTATCTGCACCTTTTTCAATTAGATATTTGACAACTTCTAAATTGCCGCCACTTACTGCATAGACAAATGGAGTCAAGTTTTTATTATCTTTTACGTTCATATCCGCGCCTTTTTCAATAAGATATTTGACTGATTCCAAATCACCAATTTTGTTAAATAGGACAGTTCTGCCGTCCTTATTTTTTGCGTTTATATCCGCGCCATATCCGAGAAGAGCTTTAAAAACTTCCGAATTTGGTGCCGCGTAAAACAGAGGAGTTACTCCGTTATTGCTTTTTACGTCTACACCGGCACCTTTCTCAATAAGATATTTAATGATCTCTAAATTCTCTTGCTTGACGGCAATAATGATAAGAGTCCTACCGATCTCATCCTTTGTGTCTACATTTGCACCTTTTTCGATGAGATACTTGGCAATTTCCCAATTACCGTGTTGTACCGAACGGACAATGGGCGTTCTACCGCCATTGCTTCTTGCGTTTACATTGGCACCTTTTTCAACAAGATATTTAACAACTTCTAAATGCCCATACCAAGCAACATCAGTAAGAAGAGGTGTAGCATCCATATTATCTCTTACATCTACGCTGGTACCGTTTTCAATGAATTTTTTGACAACGGCTAAATCACCTTTCCGCACCGCAACTTCCAGAGCATGACTCTGGTCATTTGACCGGCTCTGAATCTGAAATCGTTCTTGAGCGTAACCAGTCGAAAACAAAACCAACAGGATCAAACCCGTAAAAAGGGTTGTGTAAGTCGTTTTTTTCATAATTATACTGAGGCTACTTTAAAATTCCTGAAGCTGAACGCGCAATCGTAACAAAATAAATCAGTTGTTTATACTCAAGCTGTTTTACAATTCCTGAAGCTGAACACGCAAGCTCAACAACGTGAAACGGTTGTTCAAGGGCGAAGCCTATCGCCCTACCGGCTACGGTATACGCCAGCACATGTCCGGTATAGGGAAATTTCGTCTAGGCACTCCTCACTCATCACTTGTCATTTTTTGTTTTGGGGAAAATTATTTTTGGGCGATGTTCAAAAATCGTACCAGATACCGATGCCGAATTTATTTTCGCGTTTTAGGTACATGTGTTCAAATTGTTCGCTTATGCCTCGAAAGTATTGGATTCCGATGCGGAATAGTTGTCCTGTTTTATTTCGCCATTGCAAGCCAGCTTGGAGAGTTAGATTTCCGTCGTAGTTGCGTTCTTCTCGTAGTTGTACGTTTATTGCGAAGAATGGCGAGTAGGAGAAATTTGCGAGTGGGTAGGGCGAGCTGTATTCGGTGCCGAACTGGAATTGCCAAGGTTTAGTCAATTCGCCGAGCCAAGTTGAGTAATCGATTTCGAAATACAGGCGTGTTGATGGAGTTGGGCGGTAGGACAATCCGAGCAATATTGATTCGCGGACGTAATTTATTCGGGCAAGTGGTTTACCTTCGTTGACAAGACGTATCATTCGTTCATCTCCAAGATGAGAGCTGATGTGAAAGTAACCGGTTCGGACTTGCCAGATTTTATTTCCGAATGTTATGGGCAAGGCGAATCTGAAATCGGTTGCGTCCATATCTCTTTCGCGTTCGTAATCGAGGCGGAGGTGTGCGGAGCCTTCGACTTCGATTTGTATTCCTTCGGGAAATATTGTGTCGTTTGAGCCGTAACGGAACAATGGCGCGTTACCGCCGACGGTTGCGTCCCAAATCATGCCGAGATGGCGGTCTTTATTCCAGACGAGTCCGAGTCGGGTTTCGTTTACGCCGGCGAGGTAATTTTGGTAGATGCGACCGGCGGGCAAGAGTTGGGATGTCCAAGCTCGAAGTTGTGCGCGGCTTTCGGTTGTGGTTTCGCCAAAAATATTGTTGCTGTCAACAGTGTACGAAGCGGACGCGAGTTTCAATGAGTCAATGGGTAAAATCTGATGTTCGGACGGTTCGGACTCCCAATCAAGACGCAACGACGGCAAGGTTGAAATCGAGTTGGACAAGTTTTTATTATTTGTGGCATCGTAGTTTGCGAATGATATATTGTTTTGAATATTTTGAGAATTTTGTGAAATCGGTGTGATTTGGTTTGTTATTGTGTCGGCATAATTTTTCGCGGGCAATTCTTCGGCAACACAATTAATCACCAACAAAAACAAAATAAATATTGTTACAAAAAATCTAAACAAATTAGTCTGATATTTTTTGTGAATTGGATTCGACATTTTACAAGATGAATAAAATTTGGATAATTTTTGGACAATCGATTTGTATTTATGGGCTGGCAATTTCCACACCTGCTTTTCGGATAATACAAATTTCATTCAAACTGGTCAATAGAGAAAATAGAATTTTAAACACAAAAAACACGAGAGGGGATTTTTAAAAAACTTTTCGTGTTTTTCGTGTTTAAAATTCCCCCTTTTGTGATGAAAAATTTGTAACTATTCAGTTGTTTTTAAATAACCACAGAGAGCACAGAGTTCACAGAGATAAATTTTTTGAAAATGAAATAGACGAAAATTTCATTTTCAACTCTTTTGTCTATTTTTGTATTTAAAAATTCACCTCTGTGAACTCTGTGTTCTCTGTGGTTGATAAAAATTCTATCGACTGAATAGTTACGCGAAAAATCACGAAAATATGGTTTTTGCGATATTTCGTGTTTTTTCGCGTATTTCGCATTCTAAAAACTACTTCGTAAACGGTTACTTTTTCATTTTCTCAACCTTCCGGCAACCGCGAGGGTTGCCAATGAATTGTTTTGTTTTTTTTCAATATTTTACGTTCCATGTTCGGGTTTGCGGTTCTTTGGGAGTGAAGGTTACAATTTCCGTTTTGTCGGCGAAACGCAGACGGCATTTTGTTCCCCATGTCGGGTGAATGACCGCTTTGATTTCTTTTTCATTCCAATCAATATCCACCACAAACCCGCC
>JAIRWK010000348.1 GCA_031268995.1 Planctomycetaceae bacterium | reverse complement strand
CTTGTATTCGTCCGGCACAATCCCAAAATACAACGGCAAAATACACGACGTTTGCGAACCGTTGTCATATTTCGCGGTTTCCTTGTTCAGCAGTTTATCGTTGAACGCTTTCCGCATTTGTGTTGCTTTAAGCGTCAACTCCTCCGCGTCAGGCGTTTTGCCCAACATTTGAGCGTACTTCGCCAGCAAATCAAGACAATGAATATAGTATGTTGTCGCCAGTTTGCTATATTTTTCCTTTAAAAATTGAAAATTCAAAACGATCCAGTAAATTAAATTGCAACCGTATTGTAACTGTTTTCAAATCGTCAAAACAATGGTATTGTTATCATTGAAAGACAATACAAAGCAACATGTGATTAAAGTGTTTGCGCAGAAAATCAATCAAAAACAACAAAAACCCTTGGATCCACAAGATCATTGAGGTACATGAGATTATCAAATACTTCGGGTTGTTCTTCCATAATTTTTGTATATTCTTTAATCATATCAATTGTGGAAAATCTTTTCATTTTGCACTTTATTTCAAAGGCAGATTTTGAAATATTACCACGAGAGGAATCACTAAAATCAAAAAGTGAAGGACAAAAATTACACTCATTTTTTATTACACAATTACCACAATCAGCGGTACGGCGAAAAGCTTCCATGATCTCTACGGATCTTTTGTAATCGAAACCTTCAATGACATTGCCAAGTTTATAAAATGGTATTTCTGGAACTCTTTCGCAAGGATAGTAATCTCCCAGGGCATTACAATATAACCGTGTAAATCCTGGAAAACAATGGCAAGCGTATGAGAATGACTTCAAATTGTACCTTTCCAAGTCGCGGTTATGAAATTCTAAAAATGGCTTCAGCAGAAATCTATGGATCAATGGAAATTCTTCGCGGGCTTTTATTGGGTCTGCCATCACACGTTGAATGAAAGTGTGCCATTCTTGGAAGATATTCCTCCAATCTTCTTCTTTCAAAGAAAACGACTCCCGATCCATGACGGGGGTGTGAGAACTGTTTGTGTTATCAGATGTATTGTTCAACGGTTCTTGGTCAGAACATTGTCCGTCAAAATTTTTTAGGCACGAATGTAAGCTACAGTCGCTTGCTGCGCTTATATTAACTCCAACATCAGAATCTTTAGTTTTTTCGAAAACTTCACCTATCGTTATCGAATCAAAATGGGAACTGTATTTTATCAAAAACTCATTGACTTTTTCGATTTGAATTGGAGAAGTTAGTGTAATGATTATTCCTCGAGAGCGATATGTTGGATACAGTTCAATGAAACGATCAATATTTCTTATGACTGTGTCATAAGACCCAACGTTAGTGTCTTTAAAAACTCTGAATTGATCATGTGATTCTTTTACGGCATCAACACTAATATGCACAAATACATTATGCTGTACAAGGTAGTGGATGATTTCGTCTGTAAGAAGTGTACCATTTGTCGTCATCAGAAACATTGGTTTTTTGTCAAGCTTTGAAGCAAAATTTTTTGCAAATAAAATAGAATGCTTGACAATTGGAAAATTAAGTAGCGGCTCTCCCCCATAAAAAGATATCGCGTTAGCAAATTCTGACCTTCCTAAAAAACTCGATATTGCTTTTTCTGCGATATCGAAAGACATTGTTTGATTGCTATGTGTTCTGCCTTCACGTTGAATACTCTCTCCATAACAACAATATTTACATCTCAGGTTACACTGATGAGTTACTGAAAGCAGTAATTGATGTCCTTTGTTTTGGATAAAAGATTCAATATCATAAACCTTATTATCGTACTTTACGCGGTTTATACGATTTAAAGTGGTGGGTACATGTTCACACAACACACCAATTTTTTGATATTCCGAAATTTTGTCTAATGCCGCAAATATTTTTTCTTTTTCATAGATACTACTCCATTTTTCCAAAATCTTCTGTCGCGAGAGAATACCCACGTCATCAATTACATCATAAACAACATTCGAGATGCATAATATCTCTCGCGAGTGCGAATCATAAGCGTAACACTTAGCATTTTCCGTCTTAAACTTCGTGAGCAAAATTGAACCCATTGCATACCCTCCGTTACACCCAATGGCAGTCCTCTAAAATTCGTTATTGACTTACCACAAAATATTTGCGCTGTCCTGTGATTCTCTCCAGAAAACTATATCAATTACTCAATAGTAATGAAAAGTTCAAAAATAATATGAACAAATCATTGGCAAAATGTGGTAATTCCAACATCGTTTTTATACTTTGTTCAACTTATTTTTGAACTAATCCTAATTCCAGTTTACTATCCCGTAGCCTGTGGCTGAATGCTCATTCCTGTCAACAGTGCCGCAGCACTTGCAGGAGCTGAACTTGGCGAAGCAGTACCAATCAAACTTTGGCAAGTGCAAACGCAAGCATTGGAACATTGATTGCATTGGCAAGCTTCAGCTTGAGCGAGAAAGGTATCTCTTTTTACATCTGCATCGTTTACAAAATTGGTCAATTCAATTATATTGTCACTGTGGCTTGTTTTCTTTGTCATGGTATATTACAAAGTAAGATTTTGTTGTAAATTAAAATGTCACCATCTGCTGGTGCTGATGGCCAACACGGTAGAAACAGATCACGACCAGTCAAATTTTGTTGCGATAATAGTCGCGCCAAATCCAAATTTTTCTGGAACAGACAACACATCCGCAATTTCACTTCGCATAACTACGCCTGTTTCCGTACTTATGTACTGTTTTGAAAGTATAGAAATACCGCGAGAATCTTGTTTCGACAACTTTAACTTCGATTCCCAAAAAGATTTCATGTCTTCTCTTTTTTCTTTTAATAATTGTTCTTGCAAGTGTTTTTGAAAGGCAAAGGCATCTAGTACTGTTTTACCTTCAATCAACAGTACTTTTTTGTCTCCAAGCCGACCAGCACCAACAACGTTAAATTGCAGCGGAATGTTGTAATTATTTGTCCATGCGCCGCCTTGCCATAACGTTCTTTTCCGTAACTCCGTTTTCAGCGGAAACTCTAAAGGCAGTGACATGCATGTGATACCCGACAGATCGTAAGGCATTTCATTTTTCTCCACCTCACCATTGGAAATGGAAAACCGTTTGAGACCATCAAGCAGAAAAGAAAAGTGAGGCGGAGCTTTCTCAACCGCATTTTCTTGTGCTCTTGCAAAAACGGTCATGTCACTTAGGTTTCCTTGGATCATCGGACATCCTTTGTATTGTCCGTTGTCCTTCATTGTGTCGATTTGAATTTCACCTACCGTATAGGTAAAAACATCGGGAAGAGACGATGCGTCTTGAGTATCACTAAAACTACCGTCATTACTGATTGCTGTTACGGCAACCATATTAAGTTTCTTTTGCTCTGCCGGAAAATTCAAAAACAATCCAGAATCTGTAATTACGGAATCATCCCTTACAAACCTAGGAAAATTAATAATTTTCTGATGCTTTTTCCATTGTTTGCTAAAAGCACTGTCAGGCAACTCTTTGTCCTTTTTCAATGCTCTAATTATGAACGGACCGGCAACGAGACCGGCAATGGTGGTACCAAGCACCACCCGACGTGTGATTTTTTTATCCACAATAATCTCCTTTCAGAAAAATAGGAACAACATTACCCAGTGGCAATGCACACAACCAGACACTAAGTCTGGTTGTGTAGCAAGCCCTCACACAACAATACCACAATTCCGAAAAAATCTACAAAACAGTCTAACCATGATCATTACCTATTAGATTTTTGTTTATACCATCGCTCAGGCAACTAACACGAAATCACATCGATCTGCAACTCAAACGGAACACTGTGAGGATATAGTCTAACGGATCAATTTAGTTTTGCATAGCCCCCCTCTCACAAAAAGTGAAATAATCAAAATGATTTGAGGGTTGAATTGAATTGATGTTTACCGGAATTTACTTTGACGGTCTCGCCGTTGGGGACTTGAACGGTTGCGGTTGTACCGGGCGGGATTTCGATTTCCCAATGGAATTGGTTGCCGGTGCGTTGCCAATGGCTTTTGACCGTGCCGCGAACCGATTCGTATTCCGCCTTGACCAATGTCAAATCACCCGCCACTTCCGGCTTCATCAAAATATGTTCAAAACCCGGATGTTCAGTATCCGCCTTGATTCCCGCCAGATATTCGTAATACCAAATCACAAGGTCGCCAGTCAGCATCACGTGATTCCCGCTATTCATTGCGGGGTTCGCCGTGTCGCCGTTCCACAACTCCCAAATGGTTGTCGCGCCCTTCTTGACCATGTAACCCCAACTCGGATAATCGTCGTTCGTCGCAAACTTGTACGAAATATCCACACGACCGTTGTCGCTCAACACCCGATTCAACCATTGCCCGCCTATCAACCCCGTACCAATATGATTCTTGGTTACCGTTTCGATATTATTGACCAATGTTGCAAAAACCTTGTCCTTGTATTCGTCCGGCACAATCCCAAAATACAACGGCAAAATACACGACGTTTGCGAACCGTTGTCATATTTCGCGGTTTCCTTGTTCAGCAGTTTATCGTTGAACGCTTTCCGCATTT
>JAIRWK010000290.1 GCA_031268995.1 Planctomycetaceae bacterium | reverse complement strand
GCCCCGTTGCTTCGGAAGCAAGTGTTTAATCTGTTCGTAGTGTTCGTGTGTCCATTGCATGGCAAACTATAACGTTTATAATAAAAAATGTCAAGGGAAGTGTCAACACTCCCTAGGAGAAACTGCCCAATAATCGGATGCGTGATAGCATAGAACCACCCCTTAACTTTGAGGCATTAATGGTATTTTATTTCAGGGCGATGCCATGAGGTAATGAGGTTGTTTTGTTAAAAAATTTATGTGAAAATTAGGTTTTTGGAAATTCCCTATTGCGTTTCATAAAAATTCGTGTTATACTTCCGCGTCTGTTGGTTGGTGTAGTATCGGTGCCTCAGAGATTTTTTTTACAATCGTGTTCAGGTTGTTTTGAAGTTCCCAAAGTTGCTGTGAATCCCACCGACCATACCGGCTTCGGTGTAATTTGCGTTTGATCGCGATAAATTTAATTTTGGTTTTTGTACCGAGTTTAATTTAGCCGCGTTTAAATGGTCGTTTATTGTGTTGTTTTTTTTGTTTTGTTGACGAGAAAATTACGGCGCAATATTTTTACAAACGTTTATCAAATCCAGTAACAAAATTGAAATGGAGGAGAAAATGAAAAAGACAAATTTAATGTTAAATTTGGTCAATGCAGAAGTCAATGTAAATGTTGACGTTACAACAGATGTCAAAATAGGAAATCAAGGCAAGTGGGGGGGGGGGGCGAATATTTAACTTCGGAAACAAAAATTCAAAAACAGCGAATTTTTGTAACGATAGTTCTGTTCGGATTTCTCCTAGACCTTGTCTTGGTTTTTTGGGTTTTACTCTTGTTGAACTTTTGGTAGTGATTGCAATCATTGGTGTTTTGATTGCGCTGTTATTACCCGCTGTTCAAGCTGCAAGAGAAGCCGCGCGAAGAATGCAATGTCAGAGCAATCAGCGACAAATCGCTCTCGCTCTACACAACCACATCGATGCCTTAAAACTATTCCCATGCGGAGTAACAATGGGTTACAACCCAAGCGACAAATCTCAATGGTGTAACACTCCACACGAAGCCGGAAAAAGTGCCATTGGTTGGGGAGTGCGGACGTTGCCGTTCATGGAACAAGCCGCACTTTACGAATTGGTTGCGCAGAAAATTATTGCTGCCGGTGGAACAAGTAATCTTGTTACCGACTGGAACCCGAACATTGCCAGTGTTGTTGGCAATGACATCAAAACGATGCGAGTTGCTGCTTGGGTTTGTCCAGCGTGTCCGGCGAAAAGCATTTTGGATAACGGAGGCGGTTATCGGCTTGCAAAAGGTAATTACGTTGGTTTAGCTGGACCTTGGCGGATGGGGCTTGGCAACCGTCAAGATGTTTCGTTGCCGGGTAATTATAGTAAAGATACTGGTGATACCTTTGACAGCAACCGTTATAAAACTCTCACCCAGAAACAGACGAGTTGTGATAACGGAGATTACGGCGGATTATTTTTTCAAGGGCATCCGCAATTTGAAAATCAACAAGGTTTTCAACCCGGTCTCGAAAGTATTTCAGATGGTACGTCGAATTGTCTGATGATTTCTGAGCGTGATGGAGCATCCGTTAGTGCGTCTCTTGGTGAGCGTTATCCTTCAAGTTGGTTTGGTCCCGGTATTTCAATAGCTGTGCGGGATGTTACGTTTTCGACTTATTATTCGCCGAATACAAAGGCTGGCGGTAGTTGGCCCCTTCATAGTTGTGCGGCGAGCAAGCATACCGGTGGTGTAAATGTTGCTTTGGCGGATGGGTCGGGACGCTTTATTACGGAATCCATCAAGGCAGATGTTTGGCGGTTTTTAGGTGATCGTGCTGATGACTATCCCGTAACCGTACCGTGATGTGGTTACATACTCAAGCTGTTTTGAATTTCCAGAAGCGGAACACGGAGGCGAAACATCAAAAAACGGTTGTTGTGTTGCCGTGTTCGGTTCAATTAATTTTGAAGCAGCCTGAGTGCAATACGTGTGAACTGTAAGATTGCAATAATTTAATTATTGTAACAAAAATTTAACAAATAAAATAATAATGAAAAAAATAATTTCACTTTTTATCGTAACCGCCTTCATTTTGGGATGTTCGCAAGGTGTAACGCGAGTCAGTATCGAAGGGACGGTAACGCTTGACGGCAAACCTGTTTCTGATGCTTACGTGATGATTCGCCCCGAAGTAGGACCTGACGCAAGCGGAAAAACAGATGCCAATGGAAAATTTGTCATTCCAAAAAACGAAGGACCAATGGTAGGCAATGTTCAAATCATGGTTGAAAAAACTATTGAAACCGAACAATTAGGCAGTGACGGAAAAACAAGCAAAACTCTTGTTCCCGATCTTCCGCCTGATATTCAGAGCAAAAGTAAACCCTTCACCCTCAAAAGCGGAAACAACGAAATCAACATTAAACTTGAGGAGTGGAGATAAAACCTTTTATACTCAAGTTGTTTTAAAATCCATGAAACCAAACGCGCAATCATAACAACTTGAGTATATTTTCGCCGTAGAGGCAAATCCCATAGGTATTAAGTTAAAGGGTTAAGTCATTTATAATTCAATATTTATCGTTTGTTTGCGAAATTCGTTTTCATTCATGTTATACCGTAGCCGGTAAGGCGATAGGCTTCGCCCCTGATCAACCGCTTCACGTTGTTGCGTTTGCGTGTCCAGCTTCAGGAATTTTAAAACAGCTTGAGTATACCAACGAATTTACCCCAACTTTGTCCGTGATTTGTTATGGATTCGCCCTATTTTACTCTAATATTTTCCGATAAACTTGCCAATAGCCACAACACATCACCTGACGTTTTGTTGAAACAATTATTTGAAAATTAAAAACTTAAACCCTTAACTTAATACCTATGGGGGTGGTTCTTATTAACGTTATACTGAAGCTACTTTAAAATTCCAGAAGCTACGATAAACCTACAACGCAGAGCGTTAGGCAAGCGTAACAACGTGAAGCGGTTGTTCAAGGGTGAAGCCTATCGCCCATACCGGCTTCGGTATAGCACGCAGATGACGCAGATTTTGAGGAGATATTTGCGGATTAGATTTTATTTTCTGAATCTTGCGAATATCCTCTCGAATCTGCGTCGTCTGCGTGCTAAAAAAAATATTTTCTTAAATAGACTTGTTTAAGAACTTTAGAGATGCTCTAATGAGGTCATGGAAAATAAAAATAAGGCGGGCGATGCCCCAACGGTTCTTTTTAAACGGTTACACGGTGTAAGCCCCGACACGTTTAAAAATGTTGTCGATTCTCCAAAGGGAATACGATGTTTTACACCAAAAAGGCGGTAAACCGCCCAAATTGACGGTCGAAGACAAGTTGTGTATTACGCTGAAATATCTGCGGTAGTACCGGACGATGGACAGTATTGCGTCGGAATACGGCGTTTGCAAGGGTACGGTCTGCCTGTCCATCCAATGGGTGGAAGACACCTTGGTTAAAGACGGCACGTTTGCCTTGCCCAGGAAAAAGAAGCTCAAGAGGAAATCAGAATCAATTCAGTACGTCGTGGTCGATGTTACCGAAAGCCCGATCAATCG
>JAIRWK010000275.1 GCA_031268995.1 Planctomycetaceae bacterium | reverse complement strand
GTCTTGACGATCAAAAAATACTCAAACAACACGCTCAACAACCTACCGACGACAACAACGATTTTCGCATTTGGACAAATATTTCCGGCACAAAAAAATTGGAGGCAAAATTAGTTCGCGTTCAAGACAACAAAGCGTGGTTTCAATTAAAGACCGGTCAAACCGGAATAATGAACATCGAATCATTCTCAGAAAATGATCAGAAACTTATACACCAAACTCAAGAACAAAAATAACCTTTTTCAACTCGAAATACACGAAATATCGAGAAAAAACACGAAAATTAATTTCGTGCTGTTTCGCGTTATACTGTAGCTGGTATGGCGATAAGCTTCGCCTTTGAACAACCGCTTCACGTTGTTGCGTTTGCGTGTCCAGCTTCAGGAATTTGTAACCGTTCACGGGTTTTTAAAACAGTGTGCTTACCAATGGTTGACATACTATATGTAGTAACTCGGCAAACTCAAAAATATTGTTTTTTGTATTTTTCTGAAAAATCATGGCAAAATAGGCAACAAACGCAATTTGCGGAAGTATAAAACGCAATTTTTTGAATAACCCGTGAACAGTTACAGGAATTTTAAAACACAGCTTGATTATAAATGTGCTTAAGCGTTTGTGGAAATTTTTAAGAAGAAAATATTGTACAATAAATACTACGAAAAGTTTGACGATTTTGTTTCGGCATGCGATGAACTACGTACCCTACTAACCGAATACTTCCAAATCTTCAATAAAAAAATGAAATCCAAAACAGCTTGAGTATAGCAAATAAATCCCCCACACATCGACCTCATTACCTCATTGGAATATTTGCCAATTATTGTACATAAGTACGAAACTTATTTAGTGAGGTAATGAGGTTTGTGTTTTGAAATGATTTGTTACTGGGGGTTGTTTAGTTTCGGAATTAGGTGAAAATGAGGTTGTATTTTCGTTGCAGGTTGGGAGATGGGCGATAGGCTTCGCCCTTGAACAACCGCTTCACGTTGTTGTGCTTCCGTGTTCCGTTTCAGGAATTTTAAAATAGCTATGAATAGAAATGTCCTTGAACAATTACACTCACCTTTAATCGTAGAAAATTTTCCCTATCCGATATGTTACCCAAACAGGCTTCGTTAATATTCTTTTTTGTTGCGTTGATTTACGGCGTGGTTTGGACGGTTGTTCCGTTTGTGTGTGAGCCGACGTTTCGTTATGATACGGTTGAAATGTTTCTTATCGGCAATGAAGGCGTGATTGCGTCGTTTAAGCATCCGGCGTTGAATTCGATTGTTCTTGAGGTTGTCTATCAAATTCTTTTCCGCAATCCGATAACGCCGTATTTATTGAATCAAGTATTTTTTTTCTTGACGGCTTTTGCGATCTGGCGTGTTGGTCGTGAGTTTTTTACGCCGTTTGAGGCGGTTGTTGGCGTGTTGACGTTTTACGGCTATTGGGCGTATTTCTACGCCTCGCTAAATTATAACCACAACATTTTCCTCACAACTGCTTGGAGTTTCGTAACATTATTCGCGTTGCTTGCAATCAAATATAATCGGTATCGTGATTGGTTAGGTCTTGGGGTTGCGATAGGTTTTGGTTTTCATTGCAAAATCTCAATAGCGTTTCTCGTTGTTTCAATATTGATCTTCACAATCGCAAATCCATCCACGCGAAAATATTGGCTGCGTGCCGGAGTTTACCTGACAATAATCACCGCCGCAATAATAGCATCGCCAATATTATACTGGATGTTCGCGAGCGAATTTTCATTCTTGGAATTTCCATGGCGTGACCGCCTCGACCCAACATTGACAAACAGATTGTACATACTATTCAACACGATTTCAATTTTGCCCTTATTATTGTCATCGTCAATCGTTTTATTTTTACCGTTGGTTCAGTTCAATTTCAGGTTTAACAAAAAATCCGACTTGGACGACAGCCATATTCTTGCGCGAAATTTTCTGATTGGCAGTGTATTGATCGCGTGGTTTTTGATGTTGTTGTCGTGTATTGTTTCGGCAATGTGCAGAGACTTGTATGATTTTACGCCGCTTTTTGTCTTCACCGGATTGATTTTTGCCGCAATCTTCAAAACAATTCAAACGCCAAAAGCAATAAAATTATTTTTCATTTTCTTCACATCAACAATGTTGCTCTATTTGGCGGGCTATTCGATTCATTTATACAGTGCGTATAATATTCGCGATGACACGTGGTATTTATTTCCGGGCAAAGAGTTGTCGGCGGAGGTTGAAAAAGCGTGGATAAACAAAAGCGACGAGCCGTTGCGATATATTACGGGCGAGTGGCAATTTGCGGGTTGCGTTGCGATTTACAGTCCAAGCCGCCCGACGTGCCATTGCGATTACGACGGCTTCCCGCTCACAACTTGGTCAACAGACGAAGATGTTTTGAGCAAAGGCGGAGTTGTAATTTGGGAGATCACGGGCAAAGATTCCGCAATGCCGAGTCGGTTTCGAGACCGTTTTCCAGATGCGGAGTTAGTTGCCCCGATAGAATTGCCCCGCCGAACAAAAGCAGACAAAACACCACACAAAATCGGACTCGCCGTCATTCACCCAAACAACTCAATAAAACCAAAACCACCCAAACCTTCACCAATTCGACTCTGGACAAATTAAATTTGGGGGCCAATTTTATTATTACAAATTGTCCGCACCACGAAATTAAAAAATCAAACAAACAAAAAGGAAAGTCCTAAAAACTCGTTTTAGTCCTGTAATGGTAACGTCCCCGCTAGCGGAAGCGGGACGCTTCCGCTACAGTTGGTTTTTAGAACTGCCCAAAAAGGAGATATTATGAAAGATATTGACGAAGGTACGATTCGGCGTATTGATTGGCAGGAGCTTGTTCCGCCGGTGTTATTGTTTCGTGTGTTTACTACGGCGATTAGTGTGCGGATGATGTTTTTTGCGCTTGTCGGAATACTCTTGACAATCGCTGCCGAATCAATCATCAACCAATTCGAATCGCCGTCAACCCGAATTTTTAGAAAAATTACAGAGCAATCACTCGCGGAAGGGCAAGGAATCCCCATACCGATCAAAATAGATTCTACACCTAATGCCGGTTTCCTTAACAGCAGCGATAATTTTGTAGTTACGTTTAATTCTACGAAAGCTGTTCAATCGCAAGCGGGAGTTTTTTCGCCGTGGTTTTCATTCACTAAAAGCGGCAATCAATTTTTTACGCTTGATCGAAAGAATTGGTCAGAGCGAGTTTCGGGTTTCTTTAGTTTTGCGGCGATGGTTATTGTGTGGGCGTTTGCGGGCGGTCTAATTTGCAGAAGCGCGGCAATGCGTTTGACGAATGACAAATCAGAATCTCTCGGTGATCTTTTTCGTTTTATGAAGGGTCGCGGTTTCGGTTTTGTGAGTTCGGTGTTGATTCTTACGGTTGGGATATTGTTTTGTGCGTTTATTGTATCGATTCCAATGTTTGCGTGGTCGTGGGGTTGGTATGTGGTTAATTTTGTTGTTGCGTTGACGTTTCCGTTTGCGCTTTTGTTTGTGTTTTTTGCGTTGTTGTTATTGTCTGTGCTTTGGTTTGGTTTTCCGTTGTTGTTTGCTGCGGTTGCAACGGACGGCGCGGACGGTTTTGACGCGGTGAGCAGAGCGTTTTCGTATCTCTTTCAACGACCGTTTCATTATCTTCTGTATTGGATTTTATCGGCGGTGCAAGGTTTTCTTGGTTATTTTGTCATTGCGTTTTTTGTAAACGGTACGTTTATGATCACCGCGCATTTAATGGAGCCGCAATTTAACTATTCTATTACAACGACAATTATTACGGCGTGTTTTTGGTTGTTACGTCTTTTGATTGTTGCGTATATTTTTTCGTGGTTTTGGACGAGTGGAGTTGCGATTTATTTATTATTGCGCCGAAGTGTTGATGCTGCGCCGTTGACAGAAATTTATCGCCAGCAACCGGTCAAGGTTCGCGTTTTGCCCAAGATAGAAATTGACCCAATACCGCCGAAAGAACAAAATACCGAAGCCAGTATGGGCGATAGGCTTCACCCCTGAACAACCGCTTCACGTTGTCGCGCTTACGTGTTCAACTTCTGAGATTTTAAAATAGTCTGAGTATATAAATGTGGATAATTATTCTTGGTTTAATTTCGGTGTTATTGAGTGCGTCGTTTAGTGGTGCGGAGACGGCGTTTTATCGAACTCCGCGATTGCGTCTCAAGTTGGACGCGATTTCGGGCGATGGTACGGCGCGTAAATTATTGTGGTTTGTGAACCGACCGGGCATATTTATTTCTACCTTGCTTGTCGGTAACAATATTGCAAATTATATTATTTCGACGGCGACTGTAATTGTCGTCGGTCTTATTTTGCCGGACGCGCATGGGTTATGGGTTGAAATTATTGCAACGATAATTGTTTCGCCGTTTTTATTTGTTTATTGCGAGATGTTTCCCAAGTATCTTGGTCTTTATGCGCCGAATAAATTTCTGCGGTTGTTATCCAATTTGATGTTTTTCTTTATGTTTTTATTTTTGCCGTTGACGTTAATATTGTGGGGGATAAATCAGTTAGCGATGCGGTTGTTGGGCGGCAAACATAACGAAATTCGGCTAACGCTTGGTCGTGCGGAACTTTCGCAAGTCCTTGACGAAGGACACAGCACAGGCATTCTGTTTGAAGCACAACGCCATCTTGCCGACAATATTTTTCACGGTTCAAAAATCATTATTGCAAATTACATCTTGCCCAAACCCAATTACCCGTTAGTTACGAGCAACATGAAACCGTCTGCTGTTGTTGAAATTTCGCAAAAATATAATTTAGCCGAGTTACCGGTTTATGCTGAGGAGAATTTCAATTCGGATGAGTTGTATTTTTTGGTAGGCAAACCGATCAAGGATGATTTTGGTGAGTTGCCGATTGGTTTTGTGCGGTTGGTTGATCTTGAGATAGCGGCGCGTGATTTGATGGACGATCAAGCGAAACAGCTTGCTCAATTATTGCAAACCGAGTTACCAATACGAAGTATGGCGGAATTATCGTTTCGTCATACGGTATTGACGGCGGTGATTTTATTGCAGACGTTGAATTGTTCGTTTGGTTGTATTATTGACGAGAGACGGTCAAATTTAGGTTTTATTCAAGCAAACACGCTACGCGACATCTTGCTCAATTCAGAAAAAACAATTTAACTATCAAGCGATTAAATTTTTCGCACGCTGATATACTCATCGCACTATGAAATTCAGTTTTTATTTTTTTTGACAGGATTTGCAGGATAGACAGGATTTCATTATATCCTGACAATCCTGTTATCCTGTCAAAAAAACTGAATTTCATAGCAGCTTCGGTATATGCTCAAGCTGCTATGAAATTTCCCGAAGCCAGATACGCAAACGCAAAAATACTGCAAAAAAGATTTATTCGGGAATGACTATATACTGCGACTTGCAAGTGTGATAAGTTTCGGTATATTTTTCTGTAGTGTCCATTTTCAAGAATTTGGGCGGTTTTGATCTTTTAAATTGTTCACGCTTTAAGTTTCGACGGCAAACGTTTTGATTACCTATCAAAAAACGGGCTTTCACGCAATTTTAAATTGTCGAAATTTGTAGTGTGGTGGTTAATGTAATATAATTGTGATTTATCTAGTGATGAAAGCATTGTTATTGAATATTCTTTATATTTTTCTTTTGGTGATTTATTCACCGATTTTGATTTATTCTGCATTATTTTATGGTAAATATCGTGCGGGTTTTAAAGAGAAATTTTTTGGTCGGGTAATCAAACGGAGTAAAGTTGTCAAGGGAACGGGTGGAAAGGAGTATGTTGTTTGGTTTCATGCGGTTAGTGTTGGTGAAGTGAGGGTGTTGCGTCCGCTTTTGCGGATGATTCGGGAACAACATCCTGACTGGTGTTGCGTCATTTCGACAACATCGCGGACGGGTATGGATGTGGCAGTACAAAATTACGGCAATGATTGGAAATTATTTTATTGTCCAATAGATTTTAGTTGGAGTGTGGAAAAGGCAATGAGGCGTTTGCAACCGGATTTATTGGTTTTGACTGAACAAGAATTTTGGCCTAATTTAATTGACGCGGCTAAACGGCACGGAGTTAAAATAGCGGTGATCAATGCTCGTTTTAGTGAAATGGGTTATAAGCGGTATTTGTGGATTCGTTCTTTTATCGGGGCAATGTTACGTAAAATAGATGCGATTGCGGTTCAAAGTGAAACTTATGCGGGTTGGTTTCATCGTCTTGGTGCGTTGGCGGACGCGATTCATATTACGGGGTCGATGAAATTTGACGGCGTAGTTTTTGATCGAGACAATTCCGAAACGACAAGGTTGCGTCGCCTTGCGGGTATTTTGCCGGAAGATGTGGTGTTTGTTGCCGGCAGTACGCAGTCGCCGGAGGAGATGATTGCGGTTGAGTGTTATAATAATTTAAAATTAGATTTTCCTAATTTACGTTTAATAATTGTGCCGCGTCATGCGGAACGTTTTGAGGAAGTATCGCGATTGCTTGAGTCAATGTCGGCACATTGGGAAAGGCGCAGCTTATTGGAAGATAAAGAGAACGGCAGCGTAAGTAAGGATGACAAGATTGAAATTATTGAAAACCAAATTGTGGGCGGCAGTTCGAATAAATCGGTGTGTCCGCGAATATTGCTTGTTGACAAGATGGGCGAGCTTGGTGCGTGGTGGGGTATGGCGGCGATTGCGTTTGTGGGTGGTAGTTTTGGAACGCGGGGCGGGCAAAATATGATCGAACCGGCGGCTTATGGTGCGGCGGTGTGTTTCGGATCAAATACGAAAAATTTCCGTGATATTGTTGAATTACTTTTGAGAGCTGACGGTGCAAGGGTTGTGCATGACAAACGCGAGTTGGAACTTTTTATACGCAATTGTTTGGAATCAGAACAATTTGCAAATAGTCTCGGAACAAATGCACAAAATTTAGTTAAAGAACAATTAGGCGCAACAGAAAAAACATTGACCATTTTAAAAGATTTACTCAATCCAGAAAACACTTCAAGTGGTAAACTTCGCCCTTGAACAACCGCTTCATGTTGTTGTGATTGTGTGTTCAGCCTCAGGAATTTTAAAGTAGCTTCAGTATAAAATACCATGTTAAAAAAATTTATTGAACGAATTGATGCGATTGGTGAGAATATCAATCCGATAGTTGTGCGCGATATGCGGAGGAGTGTTAAGGGTTCAGTCAGTGCCGGAATGATAATTTATAGTTGTTTACTTGTTGTAACTTGTCTGCTTGTTTATCCTTCGGCTGATATGGATTCACCGCCAACTGGCAACATCGGATCTCTTAATGATTGGTATTTACCTACGCTGATAATGCTCAATATGGCTATTACGGCGTTGAGTGTCATTACAGTGTGTATACGTGTTTCGCAAAATTTGGGTGATGAAATGTTTCTTGTTACGGCAATAACGCCCCGTCAATATGTGCATGCTTACATGTTTGAGATGTTTATTACGACATCTCTTTGGCAATCTTTGGCTGTTCCGTTGGTGTATTTGCTCGGTATGGATTGTGGGTTATCGGTAGAATTTTTTGCAATGACAGCGGCTATGATATGCGGCAGTTTTCTTCACGGGCAATTGCTTATTCTTATCATTTTGTCGTTTATTGCCCGTCTGAAACGTCCTGAACAAGTACTCTACATGTTTTTATTTCTCTATTTTTGCAACGTTATATTTTTTCCCGCCATGGTACCTTGGATGGTGTTGATTGTAGTGTGGACACATTTGGGTTGGCAGGCAATTGATTTGAGTTATACTTTCGGGATTATTTCAATTTGTGTTTTACTTCCAATCGGTTTATTATGGCTCGGAGTAGTTGCGTACAAATTATCGCTGTACGCATTTAAAACGCACAATAAATCAATCGTAAAAATGGTTCTCTTCAACATCGTCTGTTACACAGCATTCAGTACCTTTACAGCTTTGTGCTATTACGTTATTGCGTACTCGGTGTTCAATTTTTTATGAGTGTAACTCCCGCAACGACACGAAAACTCCTATCCGGTTTAATCCGCACAATTGTACGATTTTGTCGTAATAATTTACACAATCTATTTGACGTTCAAGCTCCTTTACTTTTTTTCAAGCTATGATACGATATGGAACAAAGAGGACACAAGAGGAAATTCACGACGGATAATGTGGTACAATATTTCAACAATTATACTCAAGCTGTTTTAAAATTCCAGAAGCAGGACACGCAAGCGCAACAACGTGAAGCGGTTGTTCAAGGGCGAAGCCTATCGCCTTGCTGGCTACGGTATACAATCCTATATTAAAGGGAGAAATTTTATTATGAAACGTTTATGTTTTTGTATTTTTGGATTATTTGGTTTATTTTTGATTGGTGGTTTTGCAAATGTTTTGGTATTCGCCGCACCGCCAACTTCGCCGGAACTCCGTAGATACCAACCACATTTACAATATCATCCACAACCGGCTTACAACTTTCCACACAGTAGAATTGTACAACCCAACGGCGGTATCACTTATCCGTTGTCCGCTACTGTTGTTGAACCTGACAATGTTGAATATGCCGCAGCTCCGCAATTGCCGGTACAAATGTTGCCGACAGAACGAATACCCGTTATCCGCTCACGCTCAGGACGCTACTACACAATCGCACCAACAATCACCGCCGAAACAATCGAAACCACCGAACCAACCTCCGAATCATTGATCATCGAATCGCCGCCAATGCTCGCGCCGCCATTGCAACCTCAAGAATTGCAACCGCCGCCGCAAACGAAGAATTCACAACAACCAATCGCCGCGCCGCCTTCTTTTAGATCACCTAACATAAATTCGGAAAAAAATATTGCCCAAAACACAACCAATACCACTCCGCCGAAACTTGATGTCCTAAATGCACGATTGGCGAAAATGCAACTTGAAAAAAAGAATCTCGACGGAACGTTGCGGTCAATTGATAAAATTGAAGATGTTGCGTTCAAGGTGCAAACACTTGTCGATCTCGCCGAATATGTCTCGCGTGATAAAAATTACAAAAAAGAAGCTGACTACTTGCTCAATTTGGCTCTCACCGCAACCGATGACTTTGCCCGAAAACGCCCCGTCATCATAACTTTTCCTGATAACAATTCCAAACCCGACACCACTATAACCACCACGCCAATTAGAACGACTCCCAAACCAACCAAACGCCCCGCACTAACCGAAACGCCGCCCAATGATCCGGTTGTTCCGCCAAGTGATCCAATTGAAAATACTCCGAAAACAATAGAAAACGAAGACGAATATTTGTACGACCCGCAACCCAAAAATACCAACAAAACAAAAAATGATATTCCTAAACTCGATACCGTTCCCGAATTGACACCAACTATTCCTAGTCCAATTGAACGCGAACGAACTAATAAAATTGAAAACGACGGTTTGGAATCAACGCCTAACGTTGAGCGGACATTGTCCGAAATTGTCCCGCCAACAAATAAACCATCAACGACTCTGACTCCAAAAAATACGCCAAATAAAATCGTTGACGCGGATGTTACTCCAGATGTCGAGGAGTCGGTAATCGTTCAGCCAAAACCAAGAAGAGAACGCACACCACTAATCACACCAAACGAATCTCTGCCAAGCCTCGACAACGGCAACGAAACAGAAAAAAAGGACAACCGACAACCGCCAACAATTAAATTGCCGGAAGCTAGCAAAATGACATTTGAAGATTACAAAAAACTCAATGAAATACAGTCAACACCAAATGCCGCCGCCGAAAAAAATATAGACACACCAAAAAATGACACCGAAAAATCAATTGACGAAAACCAAATAAAGAAAAAACCAATAAGACCGAAGAAAAAACCACTCACTCAAGTTAATTGAAATCCGTAAAAATATCAGCACGCAGACGACGCAGACTTTAAAATCTGCGTTATCTGCGTGCTGAATTATACCGTAGCCGGCAGGGCGATAGGCTTCGCCCCTGAACAACCGCTTCACGTTGTTGCGCTTGCGTGTTCAGCTTCAGTATACTTGCTGAATAGTTTTATTTTTTTGCCAGTTGTTTACGTCTTGTTCCCAATGAATCGGCGGCGAACATTGCCTCAACAATATCGGCAGGCGAAATTGTAAACGGATGATTGTTTACAAATGATCCTTCGCATCCTTCGCCCGCAATTGACTTGGCGAAATCCAGCAATCGTTCACGCGATACATCTTGCATTTTCAAGTCGGAAAACGTAACAGGTAATCCGACCGCAACCTGAAAATCAACTACCTTGTAAACCTCTTCGATGGATAAATCTTGATCCAGACAGAGTTGCGTGATCAATCCGAATGAAACTTTTTCGCCGTGCAAAAAACCGTGTGTTTCGTGTATTGCCGGTAATGAATTCGCGATTGCGTGCGCGGTTGCCAAACCGCCGCTCTCCCAACCAACACCCGACAACAAAATATTCGCCTCAACAACCTTGTCAACCGCCGCCGTTACCGACTTCCTCTCAACCGCAAACTTTGCCTCCAAACCATACTCCAAAATTGTATCAAAACAAAGCCGCGCCATTGCCATTGCCGTAATCGTTTGCACACCGCCCGTACACGCAACCGCTCTTTTCGCAAAACATGTTGAAGCCTCCAACCAAGTCGCGAGTGCATCGCCCATCCCCGCAACAAAAAATCTAACCGGTGCTTTAGCGATTACTTCCGTATCAGCAATAATCACATCAGGATTTGTTGTCCACATCTCAAAACCGTCGTATTCACCTTCTTCAGTGTACCAAACCGTACACGCACTGCTTGGTGCATCGTTTGAGGCGATTGTCGGCACGATGATCACTCGTGTTTGCGAAAACGCCGCCGTGCCTTTGGCTGTATCTATCGCCTTGCCGCCGCCAATCCCAACCACAACATCACACCCTTCCGCACGCACAACATCCGAAAATTCATGCGCCGCACGCTTCGTTGATTCGCCGCTAAATATCGCGTCATGAAAAGAAAGACCGTGTGCTTGAAGCGACGCGATTATTTTATCGCCATACGAATCTTTGAGAAATTGCTCCCAAAGAATAAACGGTTTTTTACCATAAGGCAAAATATATTTGCCAAGCTCTCCAAGAATTCCCCTGCCCTGACAATACTTGCCGGGTAACCAAATTACATTTGCCATGTTTACTTTAATTGTTGTACTAAAACCGGTTTGGGCAATATGTTATGCCCTTGAGCAAACTCCGCGTTTGCCGTGTCCGGTTTCAGGAATTTTAAATACATCAAATACATTTGTTCAAAATTTTACCATCACGGCATCACTTACCACAATAGTCAATCGTTCTCGCAATCTCACTGTTTAACTCGGTACGATGAACAACACGATCAATATAACCATGCTCAAGTAAAAATTCACTCGTCTGAAATCCTTTGGGCAACTCAATACGTAATGTCGCTTTGATCGTTCGCGGTCCGGCAAAACCGATCAACGCCTTCGGCTCGGCAAAAATTAAATCTCCCAACGACGCAAAACTTGCCGCCACGCCGCCCATTGTCGGGTTTGTCAACACGGAAATAAACAAACCGCCTGCTTGATGGAATTTTGCCAATGCTGCTGAAACTTTTGCCATTTGCATTAGCGAATAAATTCCTTCGTGCATTCTTGCGCCGCCGCCGCTGCCGGAAATTATCACAAGCGGTAAATCTTCATCTATTGCCCGTTCTATTGTCCGTGTTAATTTTTCGCCGACAACCGAACCCATGCTGCCCATAATAAAATGCGAATCAGTAACACCAAACGCAACCCGACGCGCACGAACCCGACCAACTCCAACAACCGCCGCCTCATCAAGTCCCGTCAACGCTTGATCCTCACGAACTCGATCAGGATAAGATTTGCGGTCAACAAAATTCAACGGGTCGCAAGGAATAAGATCAGAAAACCATTCTTCAAATGTGCCTTCATCGAAAACTTGGTTGATGCGTTGTCTGGCGGAGACGTACCAATGGCAATCGCATTCGGGGCAAATATTCATTCGCCGTTCAGCCTCTTTCCTAAATATCGTAGCATGACAACCCGGACAACGAACCCAAAGCCCTTCGGGAACTCCACGTTTACGTTGCGGTAAACCGTCTGCAACTTGCCTTTGCGCCAAATTAGACTGCGAAATATTTACAATAGCGTCGGACATCTCCCAATAAATTTAATTTACTATACCGTAGCCGGTAAGGCGATAGGCTTCGCCCTTGAACAACCGCTTCACGTTGTTACGCTTGCCTAACGCTCTGCGTTGCAGGTTTACCGTAGCTTCGGGAATTTTAAAGTAGCTTGAGTATACAAACCCAAACCTGATACATCAAAACCGCTACGAGCGATAGGCTTTGATACCGTTTCCACACAAAAACACATAACCCAAAACCAAAGCCGTGAAAGTATATCACGCTTAAATTTTCCTACAACCAGAGGCAAATAACCACCGCTAATTTTTTTACAAAATTTTGTAACTATTCGGTTGCTTTTAAATAACCACAGAGAGCACAGAGTTCACAGAGATAATTTTTTTGAATATGAAATAGACGAAAATTTCATTTTCAACTCTTTCGTATCTTTTCGTATTTAAAATTCACCTCTGTGAACTTTGTGTTCTCTGTGGTTGATAAAAATTCCGTCGACTGAATAGTTACCTTTTTTCTATCAATCGACTGAATAATCACCATCATTTCCGTATCGTGCGTAACATGAGTTACCAAAACAACAAGCGGAATTACCGAAATTACAATCGGAAATTTCCAAAGTCAAAACATGATATACCAGTTGCGGTATAACCACGCTTCTACATGAAAAATCAGAACACAATGCAAACCGAAAATAAAATTGATTGTTATATTATCAATCTTGATATTTCAGTCAAACGGTGGGAAACTATCAAACAATGCGAAGAATTTAAGAATGTTAATACGATTCGTGTTTCTGCGGTTAATGGAGCCGAAATACGATTTCCGCATCCTGATTTTTCGGCGTGGAAGTATTTTTTGTTTTACGGGCGAAAACCGACAATAGGCGAAATCGGTTGTTATTTTAGCCACGTTAGGGCAATGAGAATATTTCTTGAGTCGCAAAAAACGCATTGCATTGTTTGCGAAGACGATTTTGAACCAGTGCCTAATTTCACCGATGTTATTGGGCAGGCATTGAAATATGCTGAAACTTGGGACATTTTGCGTCTTTACAACACCCGTCATTTTCCTCTTCCATACGCAGATTTGGGCGGTGGTTACAAGTTGGCGACTCCGTTGCGCCCCGGTTCTGCAACTCTAGGTTATATGATCAATCGCACGGCGGCAAAAAAGTTTTTGTCCCGATGCTTTCCAATGTGGAAACCAGTTGACGATATTTTGTTTTCCGATGTGCCTTTTTTGAAAGAGGCTGTAATCTATCCGTTCATTGGCAAAATCAACAACTCGTCTAAACAATCCGAGATTGAAAAGATCAATACATCCTCAACTATATGCCCAAGCTGTTTTGAAATTCCTGAAGCTGATTACGCAAGCGTAGCATCGCGAAGCGGTTGTTCAAGGGCGAAGCCTACCGCCCATACCGGCTTCGGTATAACACGCAAAAATATGAAATACAGTTTATTGCATCCGGCGGCATTGCGTTTTTCGACTGTCATTCCATGGAGATTGTACAGTTGCGCGGTACGATACATCTATAACTTCACAACCGCAATTCTACGCCGCATTCTATACCGAAATCAACATCGCCCTTGATCACAACCACTTCTCTAAAAATCAGCACGCAGATGACGCAGATTTATATACTGTAGCTGGTAGGGCGATAGGCTTCGCCCTACCAGCTACGGTATAATACACAACTTAACAACTTTCGATTCTGGTTTGGTAGGCTGTCATCCAATTTTTTAGTGCGGTTGATGCGGCATCTCGGATTGATATTGAGTGTTCGTTTAGCATGGATTTTATTACGCTCACTGCGTCTTTGGTCAAAACTACGCTCAAGGCGTGAATTGCGGCAACCCGTGTATTGTTGTCATCATCCCGCAACGCTATCTCAATCAATCTTTCTTGAAACGTGTCAGCGTAACCGGTCGCCGCCGCCGCCATGCAAGCAGTTAAACGCCGAATCGCAATCGGTGAAACAATATCATCACTTATCACCTTCAACGTAAACGGATCAACTATCCGAACATAACGCCCCAACACCTTCGCCGTCGCCGGCACAAGTTGAAGTATCCGCGCCTCAAATGATTCAATATGAAGCTCCGGTATCATGTCATAAATCGCCTTGCGAATTTCCTCTTCGGGACGCTCTATCAACTTCGGAAAATATTGATCCACTTCACGCACCTCACGAGACTTCAACAACCTAAATATCATCGCACAAGTTGCCGCATCAGGATCATTAATCGACTCCAATAATAACGAGTTGACATCATCGCCAATTATCCGCCTCATCGCATCAACTGTTGCCCGCTTCGCTTCCGCCGATGACGTTTTCATAAAATAACGGTAAAGCCGTATCTTTCTGTCTTTCGGCATCCCCGAATATTGAATCAATTGTATCGTTTGCGGCTCAAATCCGTGTATCAAATTCGGCAATTGCTCGTTCGACGAATCAAGCCAATCAAATCCCTTGAACCGCTTTAAACTATCACGCATCATGTCCGACGGATTCAAACCCACAACCTCAAGCATTTTTTGTACAAATAATTTGTCAGAACGTTGCGAAATAATTTCGTCAATCACCGCCGGACTTTCCAAATCACCAAAAAAACTCAAAAGAAGCCGTACATAACTACCATGCGAACCGTGCAAAAGCAATTCCGATGCACGTTGACAAGCCGCCGAACGATGATCATTTATCACCGTCTTCAACGGATCGTAATCCTTCTTCGTTACAATTAAAAGCGACCTTATCACCTCGTCAACCTTGTTGACCGCGTAACGTTTGATCGGAATGTCGAGTTGCTGGACAAACCAGTCTCTGCGTCTGTCAAGATTACGACGCTCAAGATCGGTTGGACATTTGGCAAGATCGTTGTAAAAAAATTCGGACAATTGAATAAGCATGTTCCGCGTCAATGTCGCCAACTTCTCATCAGAACTGTCAATACCGTTCACAACAAACGGCAAAATTTCATACAACTTATACCGCAACGCCACTCCGGCAGCAGTATCACGCAACCTGACATCACCAGACCGCAACGCCGCATCCGTAATACGGGTAAGACGTTCACCAGTTACCCGCGTCCACAAAGATTCGTTCGCCGAAAAATTCTCAAAAAGAGTAATGTAAAGTTGTACATTCTTCTTAAAAAATATCGCATCAAACGTTACATGCCGAATACGATCATCAACATTATCCAACAACGGCAATAACACCTCAATCGATGTCGGATTATGAGACTTCCCCAAAAACTTAATTGTTCGCTCTACAAATTCTGACATTTCCAAACAATCCCATCTGAAACTTAACCAATGACTATTTTTTGAAAACTTATACCGCAACCGGTACGGGCAGTAGGCTTCGCCCTTGAACAACCGCTTCACGTTTTTACGTTTGCGTGTTCAGTTTCGGGAATTTTAAAACAGCTTGGGTATATTAAACATTAATGGTCATTTATTTTGGGCAATGCCCAAAGCTATACCGCCTTCGGTATGAACTAAACTTCGGACATGACTCCCGACCTCAACCCGCTACACAAGAAAACAACGATCAATTCAACCAAATTTGTATCATTTTGAAGCAATTTTGGGCAATTTTTGTCTTTTTTGAACATTTAGGCGGGCAAAATTTGTAAATTGGTGTTCACCAATTATACTCAGGCTGTTTTAAAGCTGATTACGGAAACGCAACAACGTGAAGCGGTTGCTCAAGGGTGAAGCCTATCGCCTTACCGACTACGGTATAGAAATTCTGTAACTATTCAGTTGCTTTTAAATAACCCACAGAGAGCACAGAGTTCACAGAGATAAATTTTTTGAATTGAAATAGACGAAAATTTCATTTTCAACTCTTTCGTATATTTTCGTATTTAAAATTCACCTCTGTGAACTCTGTGTTCTCTGTGGTTGATAAAAATTCTGTCGACTGAATAGTTACGAAATTCTATTCATTATCATTCTATGATCATTCCATTGGAATAGCACCCGCAAGTAATTCCGCCACACGTACACAAAAATTCTCATTCATTACTAACACTTCACCTCTTGCCAACAAACGCCCGTTGACGTAAATATCAACCGGATCGCCCGCCGTTTTATCAAGCGGTACAACCGAACCCTTGCGCAACTTCAACACATCCTCAAGATACATGTCCGTCCGCCCAAGCTCAATTTTGACATTTAATTCAACTTCGCTAATTTGATCCAGAGTTGCGTGTTCCGCGCTCGGAACCGTGCCGCCAAATTCGGGAAATTGAAATTCAATCACTTCCGTTGGAATCAATCGCTCCGACGCAATTGACTGAATAGATTTCTCCGCCCGCTCAAGTAAATAATTCAAATCGCCATGCGGTAAACCGTCCTCGTCCCCGTCACTAACATCCGGCATCGGCGAACTAAAACCGCCGCCTATCGGTTCGGCTCCACCGCCAAGCCCCTTGCCGTAACCGTTGCCCAATGTTGCAGGATTTGATGGTTTTGTCGGATCGAATGGTGTTGACGGGACAAATGTCGGCGCGGCTGGAGCGGCGGAAGGTTTTGTTGCAGAACCGCCGAAAAGAACGTCAAGTGCTGCTTGATCTATTGGACCTGGTACGGGTTGGGCATCTTTCCCCGCGCCGCTTTCGGCATTTTGGAACAGCGCATCAAGATCACTTTGGTCAAGAGGACCGCTTGCGGAAGGCGGAGTATTTTGCGAATGAGTTGCGCTTTGCCCGCCGCCCGCAACTCCATTCAATATCGCGTCAAGATCGCTTTGGCTAATTGTTCCATCTGCCGGAGTGGGAGTGGAATTTGGGGCGGGTTGGTTTGCTGCGCTATTACCAAACAACGCATCAAGATCATTTTGAGAAATTGTGCCGTCAGCCGGAGCGGGTTCTGGAGGAGGCGGAGTTCCGCCCGCACCGGAATTGCCCGAACTGTTAAACAGACGCTCAATATCATTCTGGTCTAATACCCCATCATCACTCATTTATTCAAACCCCTAAATTATCAAACAAAAATAAACAAATCCCATTGAGTACACCGCAGCCGGTAGGGCGAAACCTATCGCCCTACCGGCTACGGCATAACTGAATGTACCAAAATCAACCCCACTCACCAGATTCAGCATGAGGAGTTTAATAAATTTACAGAAATAAGTCAACCGCAATTTCCCCAAAAATATCAACACGCAGAAGACACAGATTTAAGGGAATAATCGTAGATCAGATTCAATTTTCTGATCTCGCGAATATCCTCCGAAAATCCGCGTTGTCTGCGTGCCTAATATTTCTGAACGGATAATCAGGAAGTGCTAAAACTCATGTCGGTACAAAGAACCTCTTTGACAAAAGGTCCGCCTAGTTCTTCGTTTAACTGCAACATGATTTTTTGTTTTATTGGGAGCATACTTGGTGAGGTGAGCTCTTCCTCTTTTGATTCACGCAACACGGTGTAAATAATATCGCGCAATTTTTCAGGTCGAGTTGCCATTATCTGATCAAATTTTACTTCGTCTTTTTTCTCGATGCGTACTGTTATTGTTCCGATGAATTGGTCGTAAAGGGTTGGGTCGGTTTTATTTTTGTCCTGAAATTTAAACGGCTCGCCAAGTTTTTTTTCAATCCAATTGTGAGTGTTAATACCAGTTGTCGGCGTGGGCGAAAAACCGCCCGTTTGCACGCTTGCGGGCAATTCAGGAAATTGATCGGATATGTTCTTAGCAATCGTTTGCGGATCAGGCAACAACATATAAAGAACTATCGTTTGAGCTAACGCCAACACGACAAGAGCTAAAATTATTATCAAACGCGAACTGAAAATGGATTTTGGCTGCTCTGCATCCATCAAATTATTAGGCGCGGGTTCTGCTGGTTTTTGTTCTTTAGCCATTTTTTAGTATCTCCATATTAAATTTTGTTATACCGTAGCCGGTAAGGCAATAGGCTTCGCCCATACCGGCTTCGGTGTAGTGGTAGTGACGAAAGGTACAAGAGAAATTTGTTTTTCGTTGTCCCCCAATGATACAAAATATTTTGAAAATGAAAATATATGCCCAAGCTGTTTTTAAATTCTTGGAGCGGAACACACAATCGCAACAACGTGAAGCGGTTGTTCAAGGGTGAAGCCTATCGCCCATACGGGTGTCGGTATCCAGTTACGAAATATCGTAATCGGGATCGAAATAGGTGTTATTGGATTCGGTTGAAAGTTGGACGGCGGGTCTGGTTGTGTTGGAATTTGTCAAGGAGCCGGCGATTGGGTTGGGTAATTTTATTGTTTTGGGTGAAATTTTTGTTCGTCCGTTTAGCAGTACTTCAGACAAAATTTTTGTTGTACTTTTTTTGTCGTTCAAGGTAAATGCGTTTGAGTTTTGGCGATTATTTCCCGAATTCATTTTGTACCATTCGTTCAATGTCATAATTACTTCGCGTGCTTGTGAGCCGTTGTGAGTACCTACAATTCCGTCGAGTTCCATTGTTTCGATCATTTTGGCGGCGCGTCCGTATCCGATTGACAATTTTCGTTGCAATAAAGATGTTGAACCGCGTCCTTCTCCGATGACGAATTCTACGGCTTTTTCGTAGAGTTCGTCGTATTGTTCGTTGTCAATATTTGTTTCGTCGTCTTTGTGTTTTTTTCGATTTATGATTCCTCTGTTGTTGCCGTAATTATCTGCCGTGCCGGATTCGTTCTCGTCAAGCTCCGCCAACTCCTCGATAAAATCCGGCGTATCCGTTCTAATCGCGTTCACAATTTCATCAATCTCGTCTCTGTCAACAAACGTACCTTGACCGCGATTGATTTCATTTTTATCCGAGTTGAGGAACAACATATCGCCGCGTCCGAGTAATCGTTCTGCGCCGGTTTGGTCTAAAATTACCATGCTATCGGCGCGTGTTGCGACTCCGAATGATATTCTTGCGGGCAAATTCGATTTGATTTGTCCGGTAATTACGTCAACGGTTGGTTTTTGTGTTGCCAGTACGAGATGTATTCCAACAGCGCGGCTTTTTTGTGCAAGCCTGATAATATGAGTTTCGATTTCTCTTGGCGCAACAGACGACATCAATTCGCCGAATTCATCTATTATTATTACCAAACGCGGTAATTTTTTCGGGACAACTTGCCATTCCTCTTCATCGCAATCGTTCAATCCCATTCGTTGTCGCAGTTCGGATTCGGGCAATTTGTTATAGTCATTTAGATGTACAACCCGCGCCGCGTTCAACAACCTGTAACGCTCCTGCATCTTCTCAACAACCCACGCCAAAACCGCCTCCGTCTTGCTCATGTCAATAACAACCGGATGAATCAAATGCGGAATATTTTGATACGGACTAAGCTCAACACTTTTCGGATCGATCATTATCATCCGCACCTCTTCCGGCGTTCGCGTCATCAACATTGAAACAATAATTGAATTTAGACAAACGCTTTTGCCCGTGCCGGTTCTGCCCGCAATAAGTAAATGCGTCAATGTTGCAAGATCGCTGATCATCGGTTCGCCGGATACATCTTTGCCCAAAAAAATCGGAATGCCGACTCCTTCCAACATGTCATGAGATTGTTCGATTATCTCGCGCATTCTCACGATTCGGCGGTGTTGGTTGGGCAACTCAACGCCTAGCGTATTCTTGCCCGGAATCGGATTAACAACACGAACCTTCGGCACACGCAACGCCAGCCCCAAATCATCCGCAAGCTGCTGAATTTTGTTGATTCGCAATCCCCGCGCAAGCTGTAACTCAAATTGTGAAACCGTCGGTCCCCGTTGAACATCAACCACCTCGACTTGCAATTTGAAAGTCTTAAACACCTCCTCTATTCTAATCGCCTGTTGTTCGGATTCTTCCGTATAATCGTCGTCGTTGTAAACTTCCGCTTGCGTCAACAACTCGGCAGACGGCAATTTGTACTTACTCGCAACTTTTTTTACCGGCACGACACGATTATTTTGTGTATTCGTTTGGCTGTTAATTTTGTCGTTGTTTGGGTTGGCGGTTTGACAATTGGCAGACGCGGTTTGGGCGCGGTCGCGACTCGTTTTGTCCGTCGCGGCATCCGAATCGCAACGCATCACAACAGGACGTTCTTTGTCGCGTTCGGAAACCAATTTGTAAATCGGTGTGATTGATTGCGTTTGCGGTGTTGGTTTGTCGTTGTGCGGGGAATTATTTTGAGGCGAATTAGGCGGCGAGTTGTCGGGCAAAGAATTTGAGGAATTTTCCACAAGCGAATTATTTTTGATCAATACTGCAATCAAATTGACCAACCTTAACAACATCGAGTCCGCAAATAAAATCGAACCGCCAACAACCAAACTCAAAAGCAAAACAACACTGCCGACAACCGCAACATTTTGATTCAAAATCGAAGCAACAGTTGTACCAACCAAGCCGCCCGGTGTTGTCGTGGACAATGGAAACGAAAATGATCTGTCCGCAAAAAGTCCGCACATCCCGCAAAAACCAACAAGAGCAAACACAAATCCCACACCACGCAACATTATCTGATCAACCTTTTGAACCAAAAGTAATTTCACCGCACAAGCACCAAAAGGCAACAACAAAAGCAACGCCGATTGCCCGAAAAAATAAACAGCAAACGCAGACAAAAACGCCCCAACAGGACCGCAAAGATTCTTAACATTTTTACGAATTGCAAGAGTTGACGTGTCGGTTGAATTTATATTTTCGTCGGAATCTTCGTCGTCGTGTTGGTTATTGTTATTCGTTTTATTTTGGGCAACGGCGGAATTCGGCACGGCAACAGTTTTATCGGCAGCAGGCGGATTGGTGTAGGGAGAAATTGTGTGAGGTGAATTTATTTGCGGGGTTGTGGCGATTGCGGACGGAGTGTCGGAAGGTACACCGGTATCGTTTGCGCTTTCGGTCGCAACGGAATTTTGCCCGCTAAATAATAACACAAGAGAAATATCATCGGGCGAATGACTCAAAACACTGATCGCAAAAACAACGAACAATGTTGAAACTACAACGCCAATGAATCTTGTACCAAGCGGTTTCATTGTGATTAACGGGGGGGTGGGGGGAAATGGAAAAACTATGCAATCAAGCTGTATATCAAAGCAAGTACGGATAGAAGCAAGCACGGACACCTAATCGTTTGACAAAACACGCATGGCTAATTCGGATATAATTTGCAAGTTCTTTCAATAAATTTCTTTCACAAGAATAATCGCTACCATTATCAAACTTTATACCACTCTTTACTGACTCGTTATCAACCACAGAGAACACAGGGGACACAGAGAGGAAGTTTTTAGACACGAAAGGTACGAAATGGATGAAATACACGAAAGGGGATTTTTTAAAAACTGTAACGACGATTTAACAAAGGTAAAGAGAATATATTTTTTAACTTTTCTTTTGGCAATTTTCTTGCTTCCACATTTTACCCGATTTGTCTTTTTCGTATCTTTTGTGTTAAAAAAAATCGTAACTATTCAGTAGCCTAAAAAGATTTATACTAAAGGAGTTAAATCCTATTACCGATTTGTTGTAAATTTAACGATCAAATCCATAATTGCTTAAATATTAGCAGCTTAGGTTTTT
>JAIRWK010000259.1 GCA_031268995.1 Planctomycetaceae bacterium | reverse complement strand
TTCATTTAAAATATTATGAAAACGTGAGTGAATTGGGAGATGGTTTGACCGAATTCATACGTTGGTACAATGAGGAAAGAATTCATTCATCTTTATTGTACAAAAAACCGGCAGAGGTGTATTTCGGTTGAGGTGTACTAGCGAAAATGTGTCGAGTATTGGTCGAGAGTACACGATGAATTTTTCAGAGAATGACAACAAAGTTTTTGCTAAGAACAACCGATAAAATAAGAACCGCAACCGTGTTTTTTGCAACTATTGCGGCGAAGTAAAAATTCCGTTGGTTCGGCTATTCACAGGCACCATTGCTCTTCAACAATGCCGCCTCCGATTCTCCGAACAAATAATTTTTACAAACATATTCTCAAAAATTACCTCAATTGTTGAGAAAAACAAACAAAACATTTATACCTTATTACAAGCCCTCGCGCGCCCGAATTTCCCGACCACCGCTGTTTTCAAGGATTGGGTAAAGAAAAATCTATTGTCCAAATGCCGGAGAAAACAACTCGCTATCCTGATTTTGTACGTTATATCGTGCAACAATTAAAAGCATATTGTCCAATGTTAGGACGGTTCAAGATTGCCGATATACTTTGCCTCGCAGGTTTACATTTGTCGGCAAGTACCGTAAAACGAATTATTGACGAACCGCCAATTACACCGCCGGAAAGTCCGACATCGCATGATCCAATGCCAAACAAACCGAACGTACCTGTATGGTATCCTGATCATGTTTGGAATATTGATCTGACGGTTTGTGCCTTCAACTGACGGGCTTTGGACTCCGTGGTCGCCGAATGCGTTGACGCAGGTTCACCCTTATTCTTGGTATGTTTTGGTCGTTATTGATCATTATTTGCGGCGTATTATGGGATTCGATGTTTTTGAGCAAAATCCCACGCAACTCAAGTTATGTGGGCGATAAAACGCATTGGCAACGATAATAATGTCAAACCAAAATATCTCATTTCAGATCAAGGAGCACAATTTACATCTTCCGAATTTCGTCAATGGTGTATGGAAAATAATATCGGGCAACGATTCGGGGCAATTGGTAAACATGGTTCTATTACTGTTACGGAACGTGTTATTTTAACCTACAAGGAAGGTTGTACGAGACGGATACTTTTACCAATCTCAAAGAATGAAATGATTCGTGAAACGAAATTATTCTTTGATTGGTATAATGAACACCGCCCTCACATGACATTAAACGGCAGAACTCCAAACGAAGTTTATTACCATCGCCATGCCGCAAATGCAAAACCAAGAATCGAAACAAGACAAAAAACAAAACATTCAACCCCTTGTGCAAAACCAAGAATGTGTATCGCCGGAAAAGCGGGAACAAAAATAAAACCTCATCTCGAATTTCTCGGAGGAAGACTTCATTTGCCAATCATAAAATTTGAGCGAATTTAATCTGTCTCGCAAGAATTATTGAGATGATCAATCTGCGGTCAAAGTACGCGCAAAAGATAACTTTTGAACAAATTTGCCTTTTTTTGAACATTAAAAAAATGATTATTCAGATTCTTTTTCCATAATGTCCACAAAAAATGATCCCCAATTCCATTATCGTACCGGTAATTTGAAGACATATCAAAGGTATCGGACAAGCACACTCATTTATACCTAATTTTTCAAACAAAACAACCTCAGAAGCAAAAAGGGTTTTGTATTGTGGAACTTCTTGTGTGTTTTATGGTTATTTGTGCTCTGAGGCATTGTTGCAATGAAAGATGAGAATTGACCATAATTACACCTTTTTGATTTGGTGTGTCCGAAATCATTTTTTTTTAGGTGTTTTTTATTTTATAACCTGATGTAAATTACTGACTTCAACATTGAATAATTAATTCTCGTTGTTGTAATTACGTGTCGGGCTTATGGAATTTTTTGAACAACTCTAGTATAATGTGCCACAGTCAGCTTCGCCCTTGAATAACCGCTTCGCGTTGTTGTACTCGCGTGTTTAGCTTTAGGGAGTTTCTAAAATACCATTCGCCCAAAATTGCCAAAAACAAATTATTTCAGATTCGGTCGATTTTCAGTCAATAGAAATCGACCGAATTTGAATAAAATTAATTTTTAGAAATTTCTTTGAGTACAAAGTGTACTCAAGCTGTTTTAAAATTCCTGAAGCTGGACACGCAAGCGTAGCATCGCGAAGTGGTTGTTCAAAGACGAAGCCTACCGGCTACGGTATAACAACGTACCCGATTGCATTTAAGAATTCGGTGATATAATGTTGTGCTTTAGTTGCTGTGCTGAAGCTGGTATGAGCGGTAGGCTTTTTCATTGAACAACTGCTTCACGTTGTTGCGTTTGCGTGTTTAGCTTTGGGAGTTTTAAAATAGCTTGGTATAAACTTGACGCAGTGAGAATGCGACGTATGTTTTGTGTGTTGCCGAATGCGTGTGTGTTCGGTTTGACCTTTAAACTAAACCTTAACAAATTTTAACAAATCATGTCCGAAAAAATTAACGAAGTAAATGATGAATCACAACAACAGACCCCAGAAGCACAAAACGCCGACGAAACTAATGTACGCGTCGCAACTGTTAATGTTGCCGAGTATGTTGTTCAATGGAAATTATTGTTGGTGGGTTTTATAGTTTTGCTTTTATTTGTTGGGATTGCTGTTGGGATTTATAGTTTCCGTTCGGCAAACCTTACCGCAAATGTGATTGATACGGTAAACGAAATGATGACCGAATCAAACGAACTCCGCAACAAAGCAATTCGCGAACACAGCGAAAATAAAACATCCCAAGAATACCTCGACGCAATAAAAACATCCTACGAAGGAAAGCTTCACGCCGCAACCCTCCTAAAAAATATCAGAGAAAAAAAACAAGACGATGTCAGCATCCTGAAAAAATATAACGAAGTCCTCGAAAGTTTACTCGCCGACGAAGCCGGAACAGGTGCTGTACAAGCAAGACGACGACACGAAATTATCGAAAATTGTAAAGACCTCGTGCGAACACTAAACGCGACAAGCGAAGTGTTGCAATACCAAAAACGTATAATGGAACTTGAATGGGAATTGCGAGATACCGCCGAAGTTATAAGCAACGCAATTGACATTTATAAACGTGAATTTTCAGCGAATAATAAAGAAAATTATGATGCGTTACGTTATATTGCGTTGGCTTCGTTTCAAAGAATTGCTAGCGGAGTAAAGTATGAACCTGAACAAATTTCAGGTTTTTCGCATTCGTATTACGATGAACTTTTGGATAAAGTTTATAAGTTGCGAGAAGCTGATCTCGAAGTCGCAACTTGCTACGCGGGATTCATTATTGATGTTGACAATAAAAATTTTAACGAGTCCGCAAGTGATACGTTGAGGAAGAAATCGGAAAAAGAAAGAGTTGAGATGGCGCAGGGGATTATTGACAAGATGGTTGAGTTGAACAAGGATGTAGTGTTGGCGTATTTGACGCGGTTCAATTTTAACAGCCGTTTTGACAAATATATTCAAAAACGTCCGTTTGAAGATAAACTTGACACCGATCTTGATGCCGTTTTGAAACTTGACCCCGACAACGCGGAAGGTTTAATTCTTGCGGGGCGTTACTCGTTTAGGCAATCGGCGGTTGCGCGAATTGGGGGCAAGACGAAGTTGGCGGAAGAGTTGCGGGAGAAGGCTTTGAATTATCTCAAACATGCAGTTGATAAGAATCCTAATTTGGACATCGCGTATCAATTTCTCGGTGATTTTTACCAATCAAACGGCGACATTGCTAACGCGATTCGATCTTGGGAAACCGGTATTGATCGCAGTTTGCCATACGCCAACCCTGAACTCGTCGGGCGGGTAGTAATTGCCCTCATCAGTACAAAAGAATTTGAAAAAGCTAGAAAAATTTTATCGTACCTCGATAACTACGTAATTGAACGAAACATGACTTATTTACAGCGAATTAAAGAGATTCGTTCTCTTCTTGGAGCAAGACTTGATGCGTTTGAGGCGTGGGCGTTGCGGGCAAGGGCAATCGCAATACAAGATAGAAAAGATCCCAAAAATGCTGAAGAAGTAAAACGTCTATTTGCCGCTTCTGTTGACAAATTGAAAAATGCAACTCAAACGCTTGAGCGGGATTTCTTGGCGGTGAAAGATTCATATACAAAAAGTCAAGATTCCATATTCGAATCGGCAAGTATTTACTCGCAGATAGTGAGCGAGTCGGCGTTATTGTTGGGTAGGTTGATGTCGGATCAGGGCAAACTTGATCAGTCGGCGCAATACTACGAAGCCGCAATAAAAATCACTCGTGTTTCGCAAGCCGCGTCAATTGCGGTAGCTGGTATCTACCAACAACTAGGCGAAACAAAACGCTCGCTCGACACAATGGAACAAGCCGTAAAACGCGATATGAATAACGTCGTACTTCGATTCCTTTATACTCAAAGTTTATTCAGATATTGCATGTCATCTAATGTCATAACGGGAGCTGATCTTGACAAGTTGCATGATCATTTGTTGTATCTTGAAACGAAGCGGTCTGAGTTGACGACTCCTTGGATTATTGATATTGCGTTGGTTCAAATTGAGATTGCAAGAGCGTCGCTTGGCGGTGATTCGGATGTTATAAATAAAGCTACGGTAGATGCGGTTGCGAAATTAAGGGAAGTCGAAAAACGCCAAATGCCGCCGCAACTCGACAGTAATGGTACACAATTGCCAAGAACAAATTACTCGCAACACTTACAATTTTTAGCCGCCGTCGCATCAATTTATGCCTCCACCTTGCAGACGGCGGAGTACGAGCGTATTTTGAGCGAAATCAGAAGTATGAAAGACGGCGAATACACTTATTTTGCCGAGCGAATCAGGGACGCAACAAGACGCGGCGACTACGAAAGTATCAACGACATCATTGCGAATGAAGTACCCAAAAGTGATAAATTGACCGTAACTCAAAAAGAACGATTCCAAACATTACTGCAACCGCCAACAACAAACGAACCAACAAATTTGTCCACACGAATCCACGAAGGGTTGCTGGCAACTTTTGAAAATACGCCGGACGTAATGGGACCAAGTTCGTTATTCACGTTGGCAAATTATGAGCTTGACCAAGATAACACTGAAAAAGCGAATGACATAATGAAACGAATCAAAGTTCTTGAAGGTGAGGCAAACGGTACGTTTTGGAGATACGTTTACGCGAGAATTTTGCTCAAGAGTAAGACGCCGCCTTTTGATGAACTTCGCGAGCTGCAGAAGACGATTGTAACATTGCGTTCGGATTGGGATCAGGCGTATTTGCTCAAGGCGGCAATAGAAGAAACCGCCGCAAGCGACCGGCGAATTGACCCCGAAAGCCAGCGGCAAATAATGGAAGCATACCGCGAAGCGATCAATCATGGCAATACACAACCGATAATTTGGGGACGATTTATTGCAATGCTTGAGGAGACGGAGCAGCTTGAGGAAGCGCGTTCGTTTCGTGTTATGGCAAGATTGCAAAACATCGTTTTGGACGCTGAAGGAATCTTCCCGCAACCATACCAACGAATGTATAATCTTGTTGCCGATCAGATCAATAAAAAAGAAATCAAAGAAGCCGACAAGAGCGCACAACGTTGTGTGGCGTTGGCGGAAAAGAGAGGCGAAAGCAAAGATTTTATTGCGTCATTGCACAGAAAATTGGGCAAACTATTTCTTGACAACGACATTTTCGACAGTGCAATTAGGCACTTAAAAACGATTGCGGAATCGGGCGGAATAAATATTTATCCGTTAGCTGTAACGATGGCAAAAGCGGACAGGGTTGACGAGGCGTTTACATTGATACTTGACGAAATAGATCGATTCCCGTCAATGACACCGGCGTTGTTAGCGTCAACGCTTGTATTGTTGGAGCAAAAACCGCCTTCTGAAAAAATTTGTGAGAGGATTGACAGGTTGATGAGCAGGGTTGAGAGTGGTGAAAGGATGGTGTTGAGTGATGACGATGTGCCGGAGGATAGAGTTGTAAATATCGGCGAAAAGAAAATTCGCTCAATCGTCATCAAATTCGCCAATAGTAACGACATCCCCGACACCAAAGATATAGAATTTTTTGAACCCGAATCAGAAGAAGATGAAGAAGTAGAAGGAAAGTAATAGGAAGTAAACCAAAGCCAGTATTGCCTGTGTGAGTGTGGTTGTTTAGTTAAAGAATTAGGATTTTTAAAAATTTCCAGTAGTATACTGAAGCTACTTTAAAATTCCTGAAGCTGAACACGCAAGCGCAACAACGTGAAGCGGTTGCTCAATGGCAAAGCCTATCGCCCTACCGGCTACGGTATATTGTTTTTGATTTTTTTGTGGGCAAGGAAAATGAAATCAAAATTGGTTTTTGATCAAATGAGTCAATTGATTCGTTTGGTTTTAATATTAACGGTTTAAAATTGAGGTGATTTATTATGAAAAAATTGAATTGTGCTATTGTTGTTTTGTCGGCGGTTGTGTTTTTCGGGGCAACAATATTTTCCGCGCAGGTTTGGTCGCAAGACGCACCGGCAACCAATACCGAAACGCCGACACTCAAAGGCGGTAAAGTAACGCCGATCAAAGGCGGTTATCACGTGGAATGGGAGAGTTTGGCAGATGTAGGTTCGTTCCGGTTGAAAAATAATTTATCCGGTAAATTTTATGTGCAATTCGATATTCCACTTTCCGAAGTAGATGCCAAGCCGAAAAGCGTTGACAATCCCGACGTTATCAAAGTTCTCGCAAATTATTGGCTGATACGCAATAAACCCGAACACGCAATGGCGTTGTATCAAAAAGGAATTAGACTTACACCGAACGATCCGTTGTTTAATAACAACCTTGCGATGTTGCGGTCGAAGATCAACAAGGATCATGACGGGGCAATTGCTATGGTAGATCGTTCTTTAGGTGAGAAACCTGATGATCCTGATTTGTTGGATACGAAGGGGTTGATTCTTTTGAATGCGGAAAGGGCATCCGATGCGGTTCCGGTTTTGGAAAGGGCGGTAACAATTTCGTGTGAGGGACCTTTGTATGTCTTGCATTTGATAAAAGCACTTGACCAAAACGGCGACGAAGGAAGAGCAAAACAACGATTCGCCTCCGCCCAGTCCTTGCTAGACGGTGCGAAAGATTCCTTCTCAAAAGATAATCAACGAATGCTTCAAGAACTAAAATCAAAATACGGAACCACCTCAAGACTTTAATTTAATGAAAATTGAGCTTGTTTTTTAATTTTTATTATGGTGGGAGTGCAAGGTGAATGGTATCAAATTGCCGTTTTGTATTGACTCAGAAGTTATAGGAGTAACTTTTTTAGAACGACAATATGCAAATGCTAAATAATCGTTTTATATACGAATCGCGCTTACAACTTTTTTGCAATGATAATATACCGTCGATAGGCTTCGCCCCTGAACAACCACTTCACGTTGTTGTGCTTGCGTGTTTATACCTCATTCCCGAAGCTGAACACGCAGGCGTAGCATCGCGAAGCGATTGTTCAAGGGCGAAGCCTGTCGCCTTACCGGCTACGGTATAGCTTCAGGAATTTTAAAGTAGCTTCAGCATATTGGACATTATTACCTGGACAAAAAATTTATGAGTACACTTGTCCTAGACATTGGTGAAATGAAGATGGTAACATAATGTTGTTACGAGACCGGAAAACATTGTGCGTACCGGTGCTAACACTATTTCAACATACAATCGTCGCTTAAGCTAAAAACTCATACATAAACCAGTATCCCATTTTATACCCAAGCTGTTTTAAAATTCCTGAAGCTGGACACGCAAGCGCAACAACGTGAAGCGGTTGTTCAAGGGCGAAGCCTATCGTCTTACCGGCTACGGTATACCACGAGAACAATAATTCTTTAACGCGAGAACAATAATTCTGTGTAAGTCGGTAGGGGCCAAAGTTCGTCATCAACCAACTCCTCCAAACCGTCAACAGTCTCACGCAATAATTGCATCGCCGGTAAAATCTTGAAACAGCAATACTCCGCCGCCTTCAACGCCTCGCCCTCCGGTAACTTTGACATCGATTCTTTCAAAACACGAAGTTGCTTAATTAAATCGTCAATCAATTTGTCAAGCTCGCCCAAAAGCTCCTTTTGCAACACCGTTGTCGCCGCACCAACCAATGTTTTTTTATAGTTGAGAGCAGAGGGCAAAATCATTGTCCCCGCAACCTCCAACGCCGATGCCGCCTCAATATTGATCGTCTTAATGTAAATTTCAGAATAAATCTCATGCCGCGAATCAGCTTCACTTTTGCTGAACACGTTATATTTTTCGTACAGTTTTATTGAATCGTCGGTATTGATTAGTGGTAAGCAGTCAACAGTTGTTACCAAGTTCGGCAAACCACGTCTTTGGGCTTGGTTTTTCCAATCGTCCGAGTAACAGTTACCGCTGTAAATTACCGCGTTATGCGCTCTGACCGCATCCGAAACAACCTCATGCACAGCAACATTGAAATCCTTCCCGCCGCCTAACTTCTGCTCAAGTTGCCCCGCCATGTAATCCAAACTCTCCGCAACAATCAAATCTAAAATCGTCGTTGACCGCGCAACATTTTGACTCGATCCGACAGCACGAAATTCGAATTTATTGCCGGTAAAAGCAAACGGACTTGTCCGGTTACGATCTGCACTGTGCCGACTTATCGGCGGCAATGTTGAGACTCCGATTTCGATTGGGGACAATTTTTTCGCTGAAGTCGCTGTGCCGTGCGCGAGTTGTTGGAAAACATCCTCAAGCTCGCCGCCAAGAAATACTGACATAATAGCGGGCGGTGCCTCGTTTGCCCCAAGCCTGTGATCATTTGACGCGCCGCTCACGCCCATTCGCAACAAATCACCATGCAAATGAACCGCACGCAACACCGCTGTTGCGAAAAATAAAAATTGCGCGTTCTCGTGCGGCGTATCACCGGGATCAAGCAAATTCTCGCCGTCGTCCGTCATAAGCGACCAATTGTTATGTTTGCCGCTACCGTTTATTCCGGCAAATGGTTTTTCATGAAGAAGACAATGAAAACCATGCCGCGTGGCAATTGTCCGCAATAATTGCATGATCAACATCTGATGATCAGACGCAAGATTCGCCGACTCAAAAAGCGGTGCTAACTCAAATTGCGCCGGCGCAACTTCGTTATGACGTGTACGAACCGGAATACCAAGCAACACCAACTCATATTCAAGCTCCGTCATAAAACCAATAACACGCTCAGGAATTGAACCGAAATAATTGTCCTCAAGCTCTTGACCTTTCGGCGGCTTCGCACCAAACAACGTTCGTCCGGTTACAAGAAGATCAGGTCGCAACGCAGCTAATCGACGATCAATCAGAAAATATTCTTGCTCCGCGCCAACGGTTGGAAATACGCGGTTTGATTTTTTGTTACCGAATAGTTTTAGCACTTTCAGAGCGTGTTTTTCAAGTGCCGCCATTGACCTTAACAACGGTGTCCGCATGTCAAGTGCTTCGCCCGTCCAACTTACAAAAATTGTCGGTATAACAAGAGTAGAACCGTTTTTGTGCCGCAAAATAAACGCAGGACTCGACGGATCCCACGCAGTATAACCACGCGCCTCAAATGTTGCCCGCAATCCGCCGGACGGAAAACTGCTGGCATCAGGTTCACCACGAATCAACTCACTTCCGCTAAAACGGGCAATCGATTTACCACCACCGACCGGCATGATAAAACAATCGTGCTTCTCCGCAGTACTGCCGGTCATTGGTTGAAACCAGTGTGTAAAATGTGTTGCGCCGTGTTCAATCGCCCAGTCAAGCATGACTTTGGCAACAGATTCGGCTATACCGGAATCAAGTTGTTTCGAACTGCGAATCGTCTCTTGCAACGAATCAAAAATCTTTTCCGGCAACCGTTGACGCTGAACCGCTTCGCTGAAACAGTGGTTGCCAAAAACCGAAGCTAAATCCGCTGTCTTGCCCGCAAAAGTTACAGCCGATGAATTCGGATCAGACGCAACACTAACAAGTGTTTTACGACGAACATTAATAGAGGACATGTTGAATTTTAATTAAATTTTATTGAAGGTTTTAAGTTTAGTTTTTTCCAAAACCAATACGGACGATAGCTTTTCCAATTCATATAATCGCCCGCATCAGCTTCAATGTAATATCGCATACTCCATGCCATTTGTCAATCTTGCCAGCAAACAAGATAACATTTCGGATAAAAACATAAATCAATCGGAAGTTAAATTTATAATCGCAGACATAACTTAATTGATAGAGTTGCTGAAATTAGACAAAATTAAACGCCAAAAAACACAACGATTTTTCCACTCGACAAAAAAATAATAACCACCAATCCCAAAATCCCAAAATACGACAAAAATGTAAAATCACCAACCAAAGAAATAACATTTTTGTTACAGCTTTTGAAAAAAAAATTAGCACGCAGATGGCTAGCGTTATACCGAAGCTGGTATGGGCGGCAGGCTTCGCCCATGAACAACCGCTTCGCGTTGTTGCGCTTGCGTGTCCAGCTTCAGGAATTTTAAAGTAGCTTCAGTATATTTGCGTGCTGATTTTTTTATTGATTTTTGTTTGAGTCCGATTGTAGAATGTCGTTTAGTTTTTCTACTAGTTTTTGCAATGCCCTAAATTCTTTTCTCATTTCGGGCAATTTTGCGATTGCGCTTTGGATACGGAATTGTTCGGCGACGGGAGTTGCGGGGATTCCGACGATATTTGCGTTTTCGGCGACGTTGTTCATTATTCCCGCCATTGCGCCTAGAATTGCGTGTTCTCCGATGTGAACGTGATCCCTAACACCAACACGCCCCGCCATCGTAACATAATCACCCGTCGTCGTACTGCCGGCAATTCCTGTATGCGCACAGATCAAATTATGTTTACCAAGTTTGCAGTTGTGGGCAATCATTACGAGATTGTCAATTTTGGTACCTTCGCCGATGATCGTTGAGCCGTAAGTTGCACGGTCGATTGTGCTGCACGAACCTATTTCAACATCATCGCCAATTACAACATTGCCAAGTTGCGGTGAAAGTTTATGAGTATTGCCCGACGAATCATAACCAAACCCAAACGCACCAATCACCGCACTGGAATGAATAATAACACGTTTGCCGACAATCGTATCCCTGTAAAGTACAGCGTTGGGAAATATGATCGAACCGCTTCCGATTTTTGAACCGGCACGTACCAAAACACCGGAATGAATCTGCACATTATCACCAAGCTCAACATCCGCCTCCAAAACAGCAAAATCACCAACCCCAACACCTTCACCAATCTTGACAGTCGAATGAATCGATGCCCGCTCGCTGATGCCGATTACACTTTCGTCCCGCAAGGGTGAAAAGTAATTGACTATTTTCTTGAAAGATTCAACTACATTTGAAACTTGAATTGTGGGAAATTGCTCAACATCAAATCCCAATGGAACAATCACTGCTCCCGCCTCACACTTTTTGAGCAAACTTTTACGGTCTGCCCGTTCAAGAAATGTAATATCTGTCGGCGTTGCGCTTTGTATTGGCGCAACTGCCTCTATTAAAACATCACCGTTACCACGAATTTCACCACTAATCATCCCCGCCAGTTCGGCAACCGTTCGACTTTTCATCAATTCTGATTTTTTGCAACTGCCACTCATCGACAGCCTATAATACCGAAGCCAGTATGGGCGTTAGGCTTCGCCCATGAACAACCGCTCCACATTGTTGCGATTGCTCGTCCAGCTCCATGAATTTTAAAGTAGCTTGAGCATACTACATATACCGTAGCCAGTAAGGCGATAGGCTTCGCCCCCGAACAACCGTTTCACGTTGTTGCGTTTGCGTGTTCAGCTTCAGGAATTTTAAAGTAGCTTCAGTATAACACCCCAATCAAATCATCCGCAAGAAAATTACACTCGCAGAAATTTTACAAGAGAAAAATTATAATTGATCAAACACAAAATGTATATACTACTTCGGAGAACTGCAAAAAACTCATTTTTTGATCTTAACTCATGTTACGCATCGGTGATAACCAGACGTATTTTCCCCGTCCCGATATGGGACGAAATGTTGGTAGAAAATATGGTAAAAACATATTTCGTGTCCCGTAGAGACACAATGTGA
>JAIRWK010000243.1 GCA_031268995.1 Planctomycetaceae bacterium | reverse complement strand
ATAAACTGCAAGAATTATCTTGATCTATCAAACGAGATAAAGTATAATACGTGTCTGCTCTTTGACAATTAGTTTAAAATTAGCTGGTACGAAACTATTGCTGATAAAAGTGGTTTTTCACCGTGATAATAATTGTTACAATATGTAAAGTCTTACATGACCGAACATACCATACATTATCGGACTTTCGCGAGTCGCCCAAATAACCGTTAAAAACGGGTTAAAACAGGAACTATACTTTACCTTTGACGGACACGGAAACACAAGAGTTTTAACCGATCTTACCGGTTCTATAGTCGAGTTATATGCGTATGATGCCTTCGGAAACGCCCTAGATTTTGACCCATCAATCGCCCTAACTGAGTTCTTATATTCGGGCGAACAGTTCGACTCAAAAATTGGTCAACAATACTTACGTCAACGTTACTACGATCCAGCAACAGGACGATTCAATAGACTCGATCCATTCTTTGGAAATCTAAACGATCCTTTATCGTTACATAAATATCTCTACGCACATGGTGATCCTGTAAATGAAATTGATCCTACAGGTGAAATGTCTCTTGGAGGTGCAATGATGGCAGGTGCTATTGTTGGAGGTATTACGGGAATGAGCGTAGGAGTGGGAGTAAGTATCATCAACAATAACCCGCTTTGGTCTTGGCAAACAGTAAAAAATGCGAGTGTTGGTCTTGTGTTGGGAGCCAGTCTTGGTGCTGTTACAGGTGGTGGAATATGGTTATATGGTAATGGTCTTTTGGGAATGGTAGTCAATAGAGGCTTTAGTGGACTTTGGACGAAAATTATTAATAGAGGCGGTCATTCTACTACAGCAAAGTGGATGACTTTTGGTGCTTGTGTAGGTTTTTTGACAGGGTTTTATGAACCCAATGTTATGGAGGGTGTTTCTATTTTTAGCATGGAAGTAACTACAACATTAAGTACATTTATGGCACTTAATGCTTCAAATTTATTTAGTTATAACTCAAGAAATGTAACACTACGAAATTTAATGACCATTGCACAAAGACAATTCCTAAATCGTAATATTCAATCCATATCATTTGTTACAGCGGGATTTACTACTGGTCTCGTTGTCGGTTATATTTTAGGAGTAGTTGCAAACAATACTTATACGTATGTGGGGGGAGATCCTGAGGGGTCTATTGATGAAATATACGACTACTCTATCAATAAAATAGCTGAATGGTCATTGTTAGTTTATTGATAACGCTATACAATATCATGAAAAGGTTGGAAACACAGTCGTCAGATGTTTTTTTAGAAAGCAGTGGCATTAGGGACACACGGCAGAAAGACATTGCTTTAATAATCAGAAAAATATTAGCAAAAAATTTTGGATTGCCCGTAAATGTAATTCATTCGTTAGCAGCACCTAATCGAATGTTAAAATTGGCAACCAGAAGCTGGGATGATGTTGATTTTATCACAGACATTGAACTAGAATTAGGGATTGATTACATTGAACCGATAATTGAAATATTGCCTTTATTATTTACATGTAAATTTTTCGGTTTTACCCTAAGACAAGGTACAAAAACTATAGGAGAATGGGTAAATACGATTTCCCTAGAGTGTCTGCATTTGCCTAATATTTCTGAAATGTCCTAAAATTACCGGTACAATGGCAAATTTCGGGACAATTTTGGAGATATTGCAAAAAATATTTTCATGAAACTAAATGAACTTGTAGTAAGCCGAAAAGAGCAAAAAACGCATTGGCGATTGCCTATACATCACAATTCGTTTCGTCCATCATTCATAACACTATTTACGCCAACAAGCGTTGGTCACAAAATTCGGAAGTGCGAATTAAGGTATAAAAATTCATTTTTCACCCTTTCACTTTTATACATTTATAAGCAAAAGAGGTGTTAATCATTCGTAGTCGTTTAAGGCGAAAGTTGCGATGGCTACGGTTAGGCATGAGCAAACGATTTCGCAGATAGCTTCCCGTTTTGGTATATACAATCAACACTGTTGTAATGTGGATGTTCCACTTGCTCGCGAATCCTGAAGCGTGTTTTTGGGCAACGATTGCGGCGAAGTAAAAACTCCGTTGGTTCGGCTATTCAATGGCAACATTGCTCTTCAACAATGCCGCCTCCGATTCACCGAACAAATAATTTTTACAAACATATTCTCAAAAAACAACTCCTTTTTTGAGAAAAATAAACAAAACATTTATACCTTATTACAAGCCCTCGCGCGCCCGAATTTCTCGACCACCGCTATTTTATTTTGTCCCAAATTCTACTATCACACCAGGTAATTTGAGGACGTATCAAAGATACCGGACAAGCACACTACGGTTATTATTCACTCAAGTTCAATTCGGTGGGAACTTCAGTAATATCATCCAAAAGAGTTATATCAATCGGTTGCCAAGTGGTGATCGTCATTGTCGATCCTAGTTTTGTAAGGTGGTGTCCTATCACAAATTCACTACCATCAGAAACTCTAAACACAATAGCGTGATCGCCAATACAAAATGATTCCGAATCATATATGTAAGTATTATTCTTTTTTTTAAAAAGCCTAATATTTGTGATTGTTTTATTTAAAAAGTCCCACATAGCTTTATTTGAATATATTTCATCAGCTATGTCGATACAAAAAAAATCAGATCTCTCTTTTAGTGACTGAGCATAATATTTATCATCTATGTATTTTCCATATTCATCTTTTATTTCTTTAAATGCAATTGTACTTTTTCGTTCGTCTGTAAAAAAAACAATTTCTTGACCATGTTCAAAGTACATAAGTAAAGTACCATCAATATATGAAAAAAAGGAGTTAAGCAGTGGACCTAAAAAACTGGACAGTTGCATAAGGTTGATGATTTAGATGAAAAAATTTTTTTAGTAGGAGTTTTTATGGTTACTAACTCAACTTTTGCAAACTCACCTCAAAGCCTGTAAAATAAGTATCCAAACGCATGTTAAGTCGTTCTAAAAAAGTTAGTTGTTCATTTTTCCAAGCCGAGACGTGCGAGCAATGTTTGCATGCGTTTTGCGATTTTTCCTGTAACATCCAGGCGTTCGATAATCCAATTGATTACGTTACGCAACGATTCTTTCAGCATCGCGCGTCAACTTTCGCCAATCGTTGTCAGCTTCACAGACGCCCACTCACTCAGACTTGTTTTATCCAGTTCCCGTACCAAAAGAGAGTACGCCAACATCACGAAGTAGGTGTGTCGTGTTTGCCCCTCGCCGCTTCGCATCTGACAATCTCCCAGTCCCAGTTCCTGCTTGCAGTCTCGATGAAAAGGTTCCGTACCAGTCCACCCCTGCTCGCTCTGCTTGTCCGATACCTTTGATATGTCCTTAAATTACCGATACGATAAAGGGATTCGAGACAATTTTTGTGAGATATTATACCATAGTGTGCTTGTCCGGTATCTTTGGTATGTTCTAAAATTACCGGTACGATGGTGTGATTCGGGACAATTTTTTTGCGATATTACAATAAATGAAGAGTGAATTATCATTTCGTTGGTGTTAAAAAATGTAAAAATTGTTTAGAAGTTGTATCGAGCGCATACGGTGACCGCAGATTGGTCGTCAATAATTATTTTGAGTCGAATTTTATATTCGTTCAATTTTTATGATTGGCAAGTGAGGTTTTCCTTCAAGAAAATCGAGATGAGATTTTATTTTTGTTCCTGCTTTTCGGGCGATAC
>JAIRWK010000104.1 GCA_031268995.1 Planctomycetaceae bacterium | reverse complement strand
AAGTACATATCCATTGGACTATTGAAGTACATGCCGCTTGAGCTACCGTTTGAAGAATAACTTCCGCTTGAGCCGCCGTCATAGCTGTCGTTGAGAACAAGTAAAAACCGTTCACTCTTCACAACACGATTCATATTATCGTAAGTTTGAACGGTGTAAGTCATGTTGCCGTCTTCGTCGTTTTCATTGTGAACATGCGTTTGACGACCGCGCCAATCATAACCAAACTCGGTGATCCGCATCGTGTTTGCATCAACGTATTGAATCGCCACGCGCGGACGGTCTTTCGCCGCCATGCAAGTTGAACATCCGGCACCGCCGCCGTATTCCGTTTCGGAAACGATCAGCATATTATTTGCCGATTGATTATTCGGATGCGGATTCGTGTTTGTCGCGCCGGTATCGTTCGTGCCGATCCACGTTTGTTTCACGTTGCCGCGCCAATCATAAACCGTTCGTGTAATCGTTCCGTCGGACGAAACGACGCAGTTGTTGCGGCCATAACGCATCTCCAATAAACCGTTCATGCCGCCTTCTTTGTACAAACAAAAATAACGGCGAATCGTGTCCGCGTCAAGCAAAAATATCTGGGCAAATTGCGATGGACGAAACCCCTCCGCAAACGCAAGCACTACCAAAACACGATTCGCATGACGCTCACCTTTGATTTTCTGATATTGCTTTTTGAGCTTCAAGATTTGTTTACGGGGCACTCGGTAGTGCATAAAAATAATTACAAGGAAAATAAAGAAACTGCAAATATATGACGTATTATAAAAATTTGAAAATGCATGTCAAGACGAATTTTAAAGTAAGAGGAGTATACCACCTGTGGCCTAACATTAAGGTATGCTTCTAAATAACATCCCCAGCTACCTCCGTTATATAACCATTTTATCACCAATGTATAGTGAGTAAATTGCAACGCCCAAATAAATGAATTGTAATAATACGTCCCATAAAACGGATTTTTGGTTAGTAATAGCATAAACAATATTGGATACAATTGATAAAAGAACACAAAAAAGTACTGCGATTGCAGCACAAAATGTTGCGATTACTAAAAACATAGGTTGTTCTCTATTGTTTATATATAAAAAAGATAACACATAAAGTAACGACGGTAATAATACAATAATAATTTGACAGGCAATATTAAATTTGAGTATTAGTTTCGACACACCATCACCCTTTGAATTCCCAAGTAATAATCCAATAATGCCAATGCTTGGTACTGATGCAAATAACAAAAGACCGAAACAAATTAGAAGTAATTCATTATTTTTCAATAAAAAAAAGCATAACAAAATAGCTATTTCAATTATAAAAACGATAACATGTATTTTTATTTTTTGGGATTGAGTCATTATGTTTTCTCTTGATAAAAATCCATGACCACTATTAAAGTATAATGGCCATGAATTATGGTTACATGTTTATAAAAAAGATATGTGAAGTTTTATCTGATTTTGGGAGGAGTTGGTACACCTTTACAATCTGAAGACTTATGTTGAGATCTTAAATTAAGATACGCTTCCGAATAACATCCCCAGCCATTTCCATCCAGAAATGTAGCCCAATCTGCTGGCCACATATCTCGTGATGGATGCGCGCCAATAGTAACACCATACACTCCACCAGCTTGCCAATCCGACGACCCTTGGCCACTACCAGAGGTAATCAGGTCACCATTTGCATCAGGGAACTTCTAAAAACCTCCCCAAAATATCCGTAAGCCCTTATTTTTCAAAGGTCTCGTGTGTTGAAAATGAGGTTTTTAGAAGTCCTCATCATAGCAACATTGATTTGCATGTCCTTCTACTACATTCGATCTCATACAATTTGCTGCACCAATATGATACCCACTTTCAGGAGGCTTGGGAGTACTCCAATCACCTTTGGGTAGTGCCTTCAGGTTTTCATTTTGTTCGAGTTATACCTCACTCGCTATGTGAAATATTTAATTTATCAATAAATCTTTCGAGAGGTATTCGAGTATCTACAATTAAGTAATCAGGAATTTCTTTGTTAAATATTGCTGAAATATTTGCAAGAAAAATTGAAAAAACAAGATCGTCACTCAAATTTTTTTTCCATTGGCGAAATAAAATATAACATTCGTCTTGTGGCAAAAATAGATTGCTTTGCCATGAAAAGTCTCTCGCAATCAGATTGTTGATTTGTAAATAATGAGGATATACAGTTCTGTAATTTTTCCAGTGTCGATCAATTTCGTTTTGATTTCTAGAATTCAGTATTTCTACACAACGCCTTTCTATCTTGAAATTGTAATAACAAGGTAAAAAATCCATCGCAAACGTATTTCTTGTAAATATATGAGACGATTTTAATAACTTCATATATTATTTCCCTTAAAACTAACTTTCTATAAAATTGCGAATCACCCTTGAAATAACGGGAGATTAAACCGACGTCAAGTCGATTTTTAAAGTGTGATTTTACTGAACAGATACCAAGTCGAGACGGCGCAAAAGCACATGCAGACAGTTGGCAACGACTAAACTCAAATTTATGTCGATGTGCAATTGTTCGAGTGTCAAGCCGATTAGTTCGATGGAAAGTATATTATCTTCTTGTCTTCTTTATCAATAAATTACAATGTTTATTTTTTGAAGTAACAGAATTCAAGGGGATAAGAGATATTCCGCTTATTAAATGAACATATTGATAATGATCGCATATCAAGCATGCTGTGCCATTATTCCAAACGCCTGGAATGTACTGTTATTTTTAATGAACTTATCGCTCTTTCCAAGCCATACATCATCAAGTTACAATGATTCAGTACTCATGAAATTTAATGTCATTGAACTGCTGAAGGTAATGGATGCGTTCCTCATTGAGTGTTTACACATTCCAATTAACTTTTGGTCATGAACCGATAGACACGACTAGTCAAAGGTACCCGGTTGATCGTTGTTTCCTCATCATAATGATTTTACACCATTTTTTTACAAAAATTCAGTTAATTATTAACTAAACTTTTGCAAAATCCCATCAACTCTCTTAAAATAAGCATCCAAACGCATGTTAAATTGGCATAAAAAAGTTAATCGTTCATTTTGCCAAGCCAAGACGTGTGAGCAATGCTTGCATGCGTTTCGCGGTTTTTCCGGTAAAGTCCAGGCGGTCAATGAGCCAATTGATCATGTTACGCAACGATTCTTTCAACATAGCGCGGCAACTTTCGCCAACCGTTGTCAGTTTCACGGACGCCCACTCACTCAGACTTGTTTTATCCAGTTCCCGTACCAAAAGAGAGTACGCCAACATCACGAAGTAGGTGTGCCTTGTTTGCCCCTCGCCACTTCGCATCTGACAATCTCCCAGTTCCTGCTT
>JAIRWK010000052.1 GCA_031268995.1 Planctomycetaceae bacterium | reverse complement strand
ATTTTAAATGCGAAAATATACGAAAGAGTTGAAAATGAAATTTTCGTTTATTTCGTATTCAAAAAATTTATCTCTGTGAACTCTGTGGTTGATAAAAATTCCATCGACTGAATAGTTACTAAAAATTAAACACTAATATACGTTGACAAAAATCACAACCACACAAATCGAAATCCAGATAATGGAGTCAAAATGAAAAAAAAACTAATTACATTTTTCAAGGTAATTATATTTGTGTTGGTTGTGGTTTGGGTTACTTGGGAGTTGAACAAGTCGTGGAATAAGATTGGTCAAATTACTTGGCAAGCGAATTATTTTTGGCTGTCGATTTCTGCGTTATTTTATTTTATTGCATATATTCCAACGTCAATGTTCTGGCGTTATTCGATGTGGTCGCTCGGTCAACGTCCGGGTATCTATGAATCTCTTCGCGCGTATTATATTGGTCATCTTGGTAAATACGTTCCGGGTAAAGCAGTCGTAGTGGTTTTGCGCAGCGGTTTGTTAAATCGTGAACGGACAAGTGTAAGTGTAGCAGCGGCAGCGGTTTTCTTAGAGACGCTCACAATGATGGCAAGCGGTGCTTTTTTATCGGCGTTGATTGTTATTATTTGGTTTCGCGAGATGGAGAATGGTTTTTGGATTACGTTGTTGGCAATTGGGATGGCGGTTTGTGCGGTTTTGCCGATACTTCCGCCGATTTTTCGCAGGGTTGCAAAGAGGGTAGGAGTTGGGCGCAACGATAATGAAATTGATCAAAAGTTAAGCGGATTAAGTTTTCGAACATTGGCGGTTGGTTGGGGTTTAACGATTTTGACATGGTTATTTTTGGGGTTGAGTTTGTGGGGAGCGATCAAGGGGATAGGTATTGCTGATGTGGGATCGCTTTTTGCGAATGGTTGTGAGTTGATGGCGAGGTTTACGTTGGCGGCATCTTTTTCGGTTGTGCTTGGTTTTGTGTTGATGATGCCGGGTGGTATTGGGGTACGAGATTTTGTGTTGGCGCAAGTCTTGACAATCTATTTTGCCGGAAAATTAGACAACGACATGACATTAGCAGCATCTTACGCAATAGTTGTCGCCGGAGTACAACGCCTAATTTCAATCCTAGTAGAATTAACCGCCGCCGCAGTAATGTTCAAAAAATGGTAAAACACCACAAAGGCGAGGAAGGCGAAAAAGGAATACATACCGAGTGTGCTATGAAATTCATTTTTTTAAGACAGGATAACAGGATTACAGTATCGTCGGGATATAGTAAAATCCTGTCTATCCTACAGTACTGTAAATCCTGCCAAAAAATAAGAACTGAATTTCATAGTGCGATGAATATAAAGGCACATTTCACTAAACATCACTCATTATACCGAAGCCGGTAAGGCGATAGGCTTCGGTATAGCACCCGTAAGATTTCTTAATTTCCTTTTTAAGTCGATAGAAATCGACCGAATTCGAATAAAATTAATTTTTAGAGGTTCCCCAAAACAATTGAAGACAAATTGAGAAATCGTCTCAATTTGTCCTCATTGTGTCGTTTGCCCTCAATAATCAACAATTACACTGAAGCTGTTTTAAAATTCCAGAAGCTACGGCAAACCTACAACGCAGAGCGTTAGGCAAGCGCAACAACGTGAAGCGGTTGTTCAAGGGCGAAGCCACCGGCTACGGTATAATTATCCTTTACTAAGCAATGAATTAAGTTTATTGATTGCCTGATTTAAGCGACTTTTGACCGTGCCGAATGGAATACCAAGAACTTCGGCAGCTTCACGGTAAGGCAAACCTCGAAAATAAATTAAATACAAAGTTTGACGCAAGTTTTCGGGCAATCGTTGCATTGCGTTACGAACGCGATGTGCTTCTTCGTCGTTTATTGTATCGCTTAGCGGGTCTGGCTGATTGCTTTCGACCGTGTCGCGGATTGTCGATCCGTTTTCATCGTTGCCCGAATCATCAATACTGATCAACCTAAACCGCTTACGCAACCGACGACGCACACGAAGCAAATCTATCGACTTGTTCGTGGCAATCGCATAAAGCCAAGGACGAAATTTACGACCGGATTCAAATTGATCGCATTTCAAATAAACTTGCATAAACGTCAATTGAAATACATCTTCCGCGTTGCCCGTGTCGCCAACATAATTTTTAATGTAGTTGAACAACTCACGCTCGTAACGCCGCACAAGCTCTTCAAACAACTCACGTTGCCGCGTCTCGCGAAACTCAAGCAATAACATGTCATCTGAATATGTCGAATAATCAGACAAATTTTTTCTTGTGTTATTTGCAGTGTTGCCGGTTGCGGAAATTGGCACGCGGTTGTCAATATTTTTTGTGATTTTATTCGCAAAATTTTCGTCAACATAACGCGGATCAACAACTATCGTATTGAAACGCGGTTGCGTTGTTAATCTGACAGGATTTTCCACATTTATGTTTGTGCGTTGATCCATTTCGTATTCGTATGGGAAACAACGGCTATCTATTTTTCTAGCGTAATTCATATTTCACCTCAAACCTTTCACTTTTCCAAAATTTTCGTTATGCCAAAGCCGGTACTGACGATAGGCTTCGCCCTTAAACAACCGCTTTGCAATGATACGCTTGCCTAACGCTCTACGTTGCGGGTTTATCGCAACTTCGGGAATTTTAAAAACAGTTTGAACTCAAAATGGTTTCAATATAAATTTCAGTCTAAAACCACACAAAATCTTAAAATTGTATCCGAGCAGAATTGTATAGGCGATACCTCAATGCTGAAAATTTATAGATCATATACCATGCCAAATGAATAGAAAAGTGAAGATTCAATATAAGTCGTTTAATTGTAGCGAAATATTTTGTCGGAAATAAATTTATTCGAATTTTGAGATTTATTGTATTTTGTAAAAATTTCAAGTCTTTTATTTGTTGTGGCAATTAAGGCAAAACAGATAAAATCCTTTCTGCCAAATTTTCACGCCCAAAAAACACCCGCAAATTTATCAATATAAATAAATTACCCAACCCGCCAACAACCTTGTTATGGCACAAAGACGACGCAGACTCTGGGGATGTTCGCAAATTTCAATTTCCGCGAAAACTTCCCAAATCTGCGTCGTCTGCATGTACTTCTCTACGACCGCTAATCAACTCTCACTCGTTTTGCACGACGTTTGACGCGGTTATTATTTTCGCCGACAAATTCCAATATTGCACGTTGTCCGGCATCGCCTATTCGTCTCGCGAACAGCCTCAAAATCCTTGTATAACCGCCATTGCGTTCCTCAAACCTAGGCGCAACAATGTCAAACAAAATCCGCACTGCGTCCTTGTCGCCAATCAACCTTAGAAGCCGCCGCCTCGCCGCAAGCGCAGGTGCCATTGCGTGATTCCATTTTTGCCAACGCTCACTGCTGCGCCAATCACGCCACTCCGCCGTGCCGCGCTCAGCCGAAACCTCAAGATCCCTAGCCGCCCGCAAATGGACTTGTGCCTTTTTCGCTATCGTTACACACCTCTCAAGCAACGGACGAACCTCTTTTGCCTTCGATAATGTTGTAATTATACGCCCCGGTTTTTTCGCAGCATTCTCCAACAAATCCGTGTCGTCCGTCTCCGTCTTCAATATCGCAATAATAAGATTTTTAAGAAGTGCCCGCTGGTGACTCGGATTACGCCCCAACTTCCTACCTTTTTTCAAATGACGCATTGTCTTATTCTCCTTTTCTTGTTTTCCCAACAATCCAAACAAATACCGAAGCCAGCATGGGCGATAGACTTCGCCCTTGAACAACCGCTTCACGTTGTTACGCTCGCGTGTCCAGCTTCTGAAATTTCAAAACAGCTTGAACATAAAGCCAAAACCGACTCAAATTTTGTGAACATTATACCGACAACACGACACTCTGGAAGGTAGGGGCTTACAAAGCAGCAAGCGATCTTTCTGCCAAAAGGAATCTCACATATTTTTTTATGCGATTTTTTTAAGGGACAAAAGGGACATTGAGGACAAAGCAAACGTTTACTCAAGATTACTAACTCATGTTACGCACGATATGGAAATGATGGTGATTATTCCGTCAATTGATAGGTCATGTGCCAGCGAAAACGGCGAGCTTGTGTGTTCATTTTTTGTCAACGGGTGTGCCGTTTTGGCTGTCACCTATAATGACAATAAATGATATTTTTTATTTTATTTATTTCCTTATTTATTATTTGTTCAAATTATATTTAAC
>JAIRWK010000046.1 GCA_031268995.1 Planctomycetaceae bacterium | reverse complement strand
CTATTTTGCTCTAATTATTTTCCGAGAAACTTGCAAATAGCCACCCATCACCTGACGTTTTGTTGAAACAACTATTTGAAAATTAAAAACTTAACCCCTTAACTTAATACCTATGGGGCAACGCCCTACGGAACATGCTCCGCGAAAAACATTGATTAATTGTTTAATTGTCCAGAAAGCCCAGATACGCGTCGTAGGGCGTTGCCCTACGCTAATGTAGATTGCCCTTTCAGGCTACGGTATAAGATTTTATTTTCTGATCTTGCGAATATCTCTCCCCAATCTGCGTTGTCTGCGTGCCGCTGTTCATATCGGCTACAATACACCGCTTCATTTATTTTTGTAACTATTCAGTTGCTTTTAAATAACCACAGAGAGCACAGAGTTCACAGAGATAAATTTTTTGAATATGAAATAGACGAAAATTTCATTTTCAACTCTTTTGTATATTTTAGTATTTAAAATTCACCTCTGTGTTCTCTGTGGTTGATAAAAATTCTATCGACTGAATAGTTACTTATTTTTTATCGGTTTAAGAATTATCGTTACAAGAGTTCCAATTGGCGGGATTTTTTCGGTGAAACAGGAAAATAATAATTTGTCATTGTCCGCGCTGCTTTGGATTGGTATGTCAAGAATTGAACCAACGAAATTCGAAACCCCGAATAACTCGCCCGTTTCATTTGCAAGATAATGGTCATTGCCTTCTTCATCTTTATATTGTTGACTGCCCGTGAACACCCAATTCGTTTTCATTGGTTTTTTGTCATCTTCTTTGCTGTTTGCACTGTCCCAAATCCAATCTTGCGCTGTCGATTCCTTTATTTGCCCGTCCTTATCCCTCCACTTTACACGCACCTCAACCTCGTCCCCACTCGGCGCAACAAACTCCGGTTTCATCTGAACCGGCTTGCCATTCTCCGCCCCCACCGCTAACAACGCCGCATGAATCAACTCCGGCATAACACGAATCGAAACTATCGACTCATGCTCTTTCGAGTTAGTTTTGCAAGCAAAAAGCTCAAGCATCCCCTCACGCAACACCACACGCCCCGTAATAACCACCGCCCCAACTTCCCTCTCTAACCAAATCCTGTCTTTTGGATGAAGTTGCACCAACTTATCATTACTGCCCACCAACGGAATAAACCGCTCCTCCTCCTCAATCGCACCCCGCAACTTCTCCGCCTCCTCCCGTAATTGCCTCTCATAAATTAAACGAAGCTCCTCTTGCTCCACATCGTCCGGTTTCGATTCCGCGTCGGGATTAGAATTCGTTTCGTTATTTTTTTTCGCGAGATTGTCGTCGAGAGCTTGGGATTTATCGCCGAACGGTTCTACCAATACATATTCGGGGTCGGAAGTTTGGACAACTTTTTCTGAATCCACCTTTTTGAAAGAACCCAACACAAAAATAATAACCAATAAAACAACTAAAAAAATAACAATAACACAAGACACAACAACATGAATTGAACCGTTACTATTGTTGGCAGAAGTGCGAGGACATTTTGACGTTTTGATCATAAGTATTGACCGGAGTTTTATTTTTGTTATACAATATACCAAAATTGATACGGGCGGCAGACTTCACACTTGAACAACTGCTTCAATTGCTACGTTTGCATGTTCAGCTTCAGAAATTTCAAAACTCATTCAACCCCGTAATATACGTGTGACAAAAAGGACAAATATGATACCCCATGTCAATTTCGCGCTCGCAATTTGGGCATTTTTTGAAGTGGGGCATCGATACGGAGGAGCTTGGCGTGTCCCTGTTTCGCAAACTTATTGTTCTGCTCTTTTGGTTAATGTCAATGTCGCTTAAGATACTCATGATAGCACTTTCAGTGATAGGTTTGGGCGGTATCCTCACGGCGGCATGGCAAACGGGGCACTTGCCGGTTTTACCGGAATTCGATTCCTTCGCTGTCAAATTATGTCCATTAGGGCATTTGAGTTGAATCACGTCAGGTTCTCCTTTACAGGCTTAACGAAATTATATACTAAGGCTACTTTAAAATTCATACACTCAAGCTGTTTTATACTCAAGCCGGTGGGCGATTAGGTTTCACCCTCATCAGCTGCGGTATCCAAAAAAACACGCCGTAATCATACACTCATTTTCAACAAAAGCAAACAAGCCTCCAATATGAAAACCAATTCCCAACCCTCCACAACCCTAAAATGCCCCGTCTGTAATCGGACTTTTGACAACAGCTCATTCGGTGTCGCCATGCCGTTTTGTTCGACACGTTGCAAACAAATAGATACCAAACGCTGGCTCAACGAAGAATACGGACTACCATACGAACCCGAATACACCCAAACCGAAATAGAAAAAGAAAGTCAGGAATTTTGAAAAAATACGAAAGAGGCTCTCGCATCTTTTGGCTCAATGTTTTTTAAGGGACAAAAGGGACGTGAGGGACGAATATACCAAGGTATCGCCCTGAAATAAATTACCATTAATGCCCTAAAGTTAAGGGGAAATTGGTATAGGAGATGTGTGTATTTTTTTGTACAATTTGTTTTTTTCTGTTCTTTTTTACATCACCTTCAATCCATTTTTAGATTATGAAACCCCTTTCAAACATTCGCTGTTGTTTCAAGAGATTTTTGATGGCGATGAGTTGTCAAAGATTGCTCGCGGTACATGTTTTATCCGACGGGAACGTCGTTTTATACCGTAGCCGGTATGGCGAGAGACTTCGCCCTTGAACAACCGCTTCACGTTGTTGCGTTTCCGTAATCGGTTCCATGAATTTTAAAACAGCTTGAGTATATTAAACCCAATACCACCACAGCAAAAAAGAAAAAAAACAAAACATAAGACAACTACTAAAAAAAAAGAAAAACAAAAATTCAAAATAAAAATAAAGAGATTAACCCTTAACTTAATACCAATGGGGGTTAGGGGTAGGGTGTTCAGAATTTGATTTTTCCGCAACAAATTTTCAACAAATTTATTTCAGCAACTGCTTAATTTTCAATTGTTTCTGTTTTATTCAATCCGATATTTGACGAAAAACAATTTTTAGCACATTTTTTGACATTTTATTGTTTGTAAACACTTAATTGAAAATATATTACAAATTATAAATGCCTCCAATTTTGCAATATGGAAAATCCTAAATTCTGAACACACTAGGTTAGGGGGTGGTTCCTTTTACTTTAGAACCGCTCTAAAGTAAAACCGTTTATTGAACATTAATGGTCATTTATTTCAGGGCGAAGCCTACCGCCCGTACCGTATCCGGTATAAAAACTTTTACATTCTGATATTTATGTGCTCTAGTAAAAAAGTCGTTTTACATATTAACCGTGAATTGAGTTGGTTGAACTTTAATGAGCGTGTGCTTCTTGAGGCGGATGATTCGACGGTTCCGTTGCTTGAGCGGCTTACATTTCTTGGCATATTTTCGAATAATCTTGATGAATTTTATCGGGTTCGAGTTGCGATGTTGAAGCGTATTGTGAATTTTAGTGAGGCGATGAACGGGTTAAATTTGGATTACGATCCGGTAAAAATATTAAAAGAAATCCACAAACGAACAGTTGCCCAACGCCGTAAAGCTGACGAAATTTACAATAATATTTGTCTCGATCTCACAAAAGATAACATTCACATAATCGACGAAACCAAATTGAGCGAAGAACAAGGAATTTTTGTACGACAATATTTCAAAGATACCGTCCGCCAATTTCTGTTTCCGATAATGCTTGACAGATTCCGTAACTTTTCCAATTTGCACGACAATTCTACGTACATGGTGATTGACTTGACGCACAAAGCCAATCCTGCGACGGAAAATCTTGCGCTTATTGAAATACCTACGGATCATTTACCGCGTTTTGTTGTTCTTCCGCAAGGTACGGATAAACGTTATTACGTGATGTATATTGATGATGTGATAAGGTTTTGTCTTGATGAAATTTTTTTGGTTCTAGGATTTGTGAAGTACAGGGCTTACGCGATCAAGTTTACCCGTGATGCGGAATTGGATATTGACAGCGATGTTTCAAAAAGTTTTCTTGAAGCGGTTAGCGACAGCTTGAAGCAACGCAGCCGCGGAGATACGGTTCGGTTTATTTATGATCCCAAGTTGCCGTGTAATATTTTGTCAAGTCTTTTGAAAAAATTCGGCATCAAAAAACGTGATTCATTGGAAAAAGGCGGACGCTACAACAATTTGCGCGACTTAATGAAATTTCCGCAAAATCTCGGCACCAAAAAAATGCGATACGAATCACTTCAACCGCTTGAAATATCCGAATTTTCGACCGGTAAATCAATGCTTGACGTAATTCGCGAAAAAGATATGCTCCTGCATTATCCTTACCAACCTTTTCAATATATCATTGACTTACTGCGTGAGGCATCAATTGATCCGGCGGTTCGCGCAATTAAGATGACAATTTACCGCGCGGCAAAAAATTCGGCAGTGGTCAACGCCTTGATAAACGCTGCCCGCAACGGAAAAGAAGTGATTGTATTTGTGGAATTTCAGGCACGTTTCGACGAGGCGGCAAATATCGGTTGGGCGGCTAGAATGCAAGAAGAAGGAATCCGCGTTTTGCCAAGCATTCCCGGAATGAAAGTACATTGCAAAATGCTCCTAATTCGCCGAAAAGAAAACGGTATAAACGTATATTACACCGCCATCGGTACAGGAAATCCTAACGAAATCACAACACGAATCTATTGCGACGAACATCTTTTGACAGCGGACAAAACAATCACGGCAGACATCAACAAAGTGTTCCATTTACTTGACGACAGAAAATACCAAATGCCCAAATTCAAACAGATTATAGTTTCGCCGTTCAACACACGTAAATTTTTTATTGACAGAATTAACGGAGAAATAAAAAATGCAAGACGCGGAAAACCTGCATGGATGATATTGAAAATGAATAATTTGGTTGACAAAAAAATCGTCAAACGACTTTACGAAGCGAGTGTTGCGGGTGTTAAAATAGATTTAATTGTTCGCGGGATTTGTACTTTGGTTCCGGAAATTCCGCAACACAGCGAGAATATCAGAGCAATAAGAATAGTTGACAGATTTCTTGAGCATTCGAGGGTATTTGTTTTTTGTAACGGCAATGAGCCGGTGTATTATATTGGTTCTGCTGATTGTATGGAGAGAAATCTTGACTATCGGTTTGAGGTGATTACACCGGTGCGCGATTCAGATTTGCAAAAAGAGTTGTGGGAGTTGTTGCAAAGGCAACTTACCGACAACATAAAAGCCCGCACTATCAGTGCAACCCGTCCAAACGAAAAAGTCCACGTACCCAAAGGAAAAACCAAAGTCAATTCTCAAGCAGAATTTTACCAATATCTCAAAAATAAATTAAATACCCCAAACCCCAAATAGATATTTGGGAGCTATAAGTTGTATCTAGCTTGATTTTAAGTAGTTACATTTTAAATTATTTTGCGCAGTTTTGGCAAAATAGCAAATAAAACGAGGTAAAATCGGCTGCATTGACAAAAATATTTAGAAAAAATAGAAAAAAGAGGTAATTTTTTCTGCCCCCCTATTGATTTTTATAGTAAACTGTTTTAAACTATTATGGTGTTGAGTGGATTGAGTGTGTTGCTCTTTTCGCTCCCAACCAGAAAAAACATGTTTAACTTTTAGAATGTAAGGAGAAGAAAATGAAAAAATTGTTGGCTTTAGCGTTAGTTGTAGTTATGAGTTTGTTCACAATTGGTTGCGACGATTCGTCTTCGTCTTCAACCGATACTCAAACCAACAGCGCATCGACGACCTTAGTTGCTTCGTACACCACGGCTTGGCCCAATAATGGTAGCACGTCCGCGTATTACTACGACATTAGGTATTCAGTTACCGCCGTACCTTTTGAGGGAGTGTCTTACGACAAAGCAACTGACAGTTTCAACGGTCCGCTCAGTTCAATGGCAGACATAAATTATGTCGGAACTGGAAATGTTCAGGACAATCCGTATCTCACCCATTGGGATGATGGCACAAGTACATACTCTTGCAAGCCGTTTGATGGAGTTACGTATAGACAGAGGACGGTTTACAATAATGAAGACGATGGCTACTACTATTCGAGTTACTATATGAGCTACGTATTGTATGAAGGGACTGCGACAGATGGATCACGCAGCGACTTTGAACTCGAAGGTGATGTTTACATCAATCAAAACGTAGTTGATAACGATGGAAGAGTAACCAGAGTAGATAGCAACGAGTGATAGTTAAAGCTATGCCAAAGCCACCCTCAATAAGTTTCCCAACATTAGACAACTAATGGTGATGATGCGAAGCAGGTTGTTTCAGGGCGAAGCCTGCCGCCCGTGCTGGTTATGGTGTACTTTAAATTTCAGAAAGTTGTGATAGACTCGCAGCGTGTAGCGTTGGACAATTGCGATAGCGCGGCGCGCGGGTTGTTTAGGGGCGAAGCCTATCGCCCTTGTCAACTATTGTGTAGATGTTGGTTCGATTAGGGTTATGGGTGTAAAAATGTTGCTGGATAATTTGTGTTTTTCAGCACATTTTTACGTAACGTGGTTTTGGGAAATACCAATCAAGCGTGTGCTTACGAAAAGATACTGAGGTTGCTGTAAACTTGTAACAATCAATATGTTTAGAGTGGCTTGGCACGATTACTCGAAACCTTAAATTTTTTGCCGGAGGTAAAAATGAAGAAACTATTGACGTTGGCATTTATTGCCATGTTGGGACTGTTTGCTGCTGGTTGTGATGATTCAAGTTCCAGCAGGAATTATAATAATGACGATGAGGATTCGTCCAATGTCTCGTACACAACGAGATTTAGTGTATATTTGGGAGGCGACAATTACACGACGCAGTATTCGGTAACGTCAGAGCCTTTTCAAGGTATCACTTATCAGGTGAATAATGGTTCGCAAGGCGGACCGATTAGTTCTACCGCTACCCGAAATTATTACGGTGAGGCAGAAACGGCGCAAAGACCGTTTTTAACTCATTGGAGTACGGATGGGGATTCGCTAACAATCTATCCGTACGAAGGTGTTCAATACTCTCAGGCAACAGCAACAAATACTGGTGTCGGAAATACAAGTTACAGAACATATTATATTTGGGAAGGTACTGCTAACGGTAACAAAGCCGATTTCGATCTTGACCCAACATACCAACCGCCCGACAATGACGGAAACACAAATACCGACGGCGAAGGCGATGGAGACGGGACTGGGGACGGGGACGGGACTGGCGACGATGGAACCGGCGACGATGGGACTGGCGACGATGGAACCGGCGATGATGGTACTGATGATGACGGGACTGGCGATGAAACCGCATGATTTGTACTTGAGTTACTTTAAAATTCCCGAAGCTGAACACGCAAGCGTAACAATGTGAAGCGGTTGTTCAAGGGCGAAGCCCGTCACTCATATCGGCTTCGGTATAGTAAATTTGTTGCGTATTTGGGATAGCTTTAGGTTTGTGTACCTAAAGCTACCTCAAAAATCCTGAAGCCGGACACGCAATCGCGGCGTTGCGAATAGGTTGTTCGTGGACGAGGGTTGTCGTTCGTTTCGGTTGTGGTGTGGGTTTTCGGTGATCGTTTTTTTAATGGTTGGCGGTCATGTAGAGTTATTGTTCGCTCAACGTAAAACCTTTTTGTAAAATTGAACAGAATAAAATTAAATTAGGAGAAATTAAAGTATGAAAAATATTTTTGTTTTGCTTTTTGCGGTTTGCGTATTGTTTTTGGTAACGGGTTGCGTTGATCAGGGCTCAGCAGAACCAGCATCGGTTGTTGCCAGTAATCCGTTGGTGGATACGTCGAGACCGGTAGTTACGGATCCGATTGTGGTGGACGACACAACATCATCAACAGATGATACCACAGACGACACGACAGATGACACAACGGACGATACCACAGACGCAGAAAACTTCATTAACCGCTTGTTTGGTAATGATGGTTTGTTGTAATATTTTTACGGAAGGATTTGTACGTTTGTCAAACCGACGGTGATGGTTTGCTTTGTAAAGCCGAAGTATGTCTTTTAAAAAGGTCTGCTTCGGTTTTTTTGTAATCGTTATATTAAACCTAAAACCTATCTTTTTTTAATTTTCATCACAAAAGGCACGAAAATTATTCATCATGAACGCAAACAGTCTGGTCAACATCGAATCTAGGCGGATGTTGTACTAATCTCAAATTTCTGTACAATTCTGTACAATTACCGGCTCGCGTTGGCGATGCCGACTTAGACATGTCGGTTACAGTATAAAACAGCTTGTGCTAACAGAATTAGGTCTTATCCAAAGTAAAAAAATTATGAAAAACAAGAATGAATTTGCAAATCAATATCAACTTCAGAAAACATTGCGTTTTGAATTAAAACCCATCGGGAAAACATTAGAATATTTAAATGCGCAAATCAAAAAACAAGATGCCGGTCAATCAGAAAATTGCAACAAAAATGAAGAACAGGCATGGGATTTTAGCGCACACAATATCATGGAGAATGATAAACACCGTGCCGAAAGTTATGAAAAAGTCAAAAAAATTATTGACGAATTCCATAAAGAATTTATCGAAAAGTCGTTGCAAAAATGTAAAATTAAAAATGAGGACTTGAAGGAATACTTCAATCTGTTCTCTATAAAAAATAAAGATGATAAGCAGAAAAAAGAATT
>JAIRWK010000039.1 GCA_031268995.1 Planctomycetaceae bacterium | reverse complement strand
AACGATTCTCATAGTTCAATGATGCTTCGTATAATTTTAGTATTGTTAGGTTTATTATTCATTGTAGCAGCTTTGTTTTGGGAGCTATACCGTAACCGTTATGGGCGGTAAGTTTCGCCCATGAACAATAGCCTTGCGATGTTGTGCTTGCGTACTCTGATTTGTGAATTTTAAAACCAGATAGAGTATAAACTATTTTTTTAATTGTTATGAAAAAGCCTGTGATTTCGACTCGTATTCTACTGAGTTTGCTTATAGTTTTTTCTATTGTGGTTACAGTTCTTTCTGTGAAACTGTTTATTGGTGCATTTTTTCCTGTTACCGGAGAGTATATCCATGATGCTGGCACAATCTACTATAATCCCAAAATTGAGAATAAACTGTCTCATTCTTTTTGTGTTTTTAATCCTTTCAAAACAAACATGAAATTATCACTATCAGATAAAACTTGCGGATGTGTCCTTACCGATATAGTAGAAAATGAGATTCTACCGCGTCATTTTACGGATATTGTAGTATCTTTTAATTTCGATGAAATGGCATACGAACGTGAAGAGGTTGTTACTTTTACCACGAATCAGAAAGACTTACCAGAAATTAAACTAACAGTAAAAGTTATAACTATTCCATATATGCGCATAAATAATTTACGTTATTACCCGCCGAGCTTATCGAAGGACGAAGAAGCAAATTTTTTAGCGGATGCTGTTTTTTATGTTGATACTATTGAAGCTACAGAAAATGTCGGGGTTACCGTAGAAGGACCGGGCTTTGACATCATCAGTAACAAACCATCAATAAAAAAAGTTGATAACAAATTCATGGTAACCATAAATAGTAGATTGATAGTAAAAAATTCAAATTTGGTTTCATTCACATCTTCACGAATGCCAGGTAAACTTGTTTTACGTAATGGTGGTACAAGAATTGAAAAAGATGTTTTTTGGATGCCGGTTTTTCCTTTTGATATTGATCCTGAATCTGTTTTCCTAGCAAAGAATAAGGGCGAAAGTATAATTGAGGTACAATTCAAGGGAGAAACTACCATTCTGTCAGCAGCACCCAGTAATCCCTTCATAAATGTAAGTTTAGAAAAAATTGAAGGTGAAAATAAATATAAGATTTGCGTTATGTTTGCAGAGGACGTAAAAGTAGATTTGCCCAATGACCTTTTCGTGTTGATCAAAACTAGTTTACCTGAATACAAGGACATCAAGATACCAGTTCATATTTGGTGAATTCAATGAAGTAATTATAATTCTTCCTAATAACTTTATAGTAAGTTGTTTACTGCCTAAAATTACTTTTTAGAGATTGTCATGTTTTCTTTAATAAAAAAGTATTATAAATATCATAGTAAAATACCATTCTTTATTTTTTTCTTTTGCGGAATATTTTTTTTGATTAACCAAAACCAACTAGCACCAACATACCAAGAATTTCCGCATCTTTTAGCAGGTTCAGTCGGATTAAAAAAATGGGATTTCAAAGTGTTTAACGTGAATCCGCCTTTACCTCAGATTATTGCAGCGTTACCAATAGTGTTGAAGAAAAAAGAATCAATTTATGTCCCTCCAAAAGTCTTTGGACACCGAATAGAGCATGAGGCGGTAACAATAAATATTTATAACAATAAGTTGTACTCGATAAAAGATCTTCGTGAATCTCGTCTTTTCCTATCAATATGTTTTTTTCTGGTGATTTCTTACGTATTTTATTTCTTTTTTACCAGTAATTTTTCTCCAAGTATTGCTTTGTTGCTATGGATTACTTGTCCTTATTTTTTGGCATTTGCGCCTCTCGTTTCTCCTGATATTCCGTCGGCATCAGCTGGATTACTCGCGGTTTATTTTTTTCATCGTTGGCTCAGGCGTTCCGAATTGCTTGAAGCTGTAATCGCAGGCATAGTTCTTGGACTGGCAGAACTAACGAAATTCACACTGCTAATATTTTATCCGCTTTTTGTTATTCTTTGGATTATATATCATTTGCCGGATTTATTTTCTGTTGTTAAAAACGGGTATCTTAAACAATCTGGACACATCATCGTAATTTTTGTAACAAGCTTATTTATCATCAACATGGGCTACTTTTTTGAGAACACCGGTAAACAACTCGGTACATTTAAGTTTCAGACAACCCTTCTCACTGGTCATGAAAATCTTAAAGATGTTCCAATTGACGGCGGTAACCGTTTCAAAAATTCTATTTTGAGTAAATTTCCGGTCCCGCTTCCTGCAAACTTTATTCAAGGAATAGATACACAAAGGCTAGATTTCGAGCGCGGATTGCAGTCGTATTTACGCGGCGAATGGTCTGATCATGGTTGGTGGTACTATTATCTGTATGCTTTGCTGCTCAAACTACCGCTTGGAACGATATTGCTCTTTGTTTTAGCAGTCTTTTGTACAATATTTGTTCGTGAAATAAACGCTCCATGGCGGGATGAAATAGTTATAATTTTACCTGGGATAGTGTTGTTGTTTTTTGTCAGCAGTCAAACTGGTTTTTCAGTACATTCGCGTTATGTTATTCCTGCATTGCCATTCTTTTTTATCTGGGTCAGCAAGCTCAGTAAATTATTTTTATTACGAAAACGTATTCTGTCTATTATTGTTACAATATTGCTTGTCTGGTCAACATTGAGTAGTTTATTAATTTATCCTCATAGTATCTCATATTTTAACGAACTTTCGACATTGATTCCGACTCCGTCTGAATCATATTTTTTGCGGGAACCACGCGGTTCTTCGTTTTTTGTAACGCTAATAAATGCTGGAGCACGTAATGGCGGTAGGCATTTACTTGACAGTAATATTGATTGGGGACAAGATTTATTCTATCTTGAAAAATGGTGCAAACAACATCCTGAAGTTAATGAAATTCATGTTCGGTTATCGGGCAGTTATCCAGTAAATTTGACTGATATTCCTGTTTCAAAGGAGATATTTAATGAAAACAATCTTAATGGATGGTTTGCTATTAGCATAAATTACCTCTATGTTCAAGACAAAATGTATCAACAATTTCGCAATAGGCAACCTATTGATAGAATTGGATATTCAATTTATATATATTATATTCCTGAATAGTATAATCAATACAATTATACCGTAGCCGGTACGGGCGATAGGCTTCGCCTTTGAGCAACCGCTTCACGTTGTTGCGATTGCGTGTTCAGCTTTGAGAATTTTAAAACAACCTTGAGTATATTACGAGAAGATTTCTTCTATTTTTTGTACTTCGTCATTTGCGAGCGTAATGTTTCCGGCTTTTGTGTTTTCGGAGGCTTGGTTTGGGGTTCTCATGCCGCACAAGACGTGCATTTTATTGTATTTGGCAACAGTCCACGCGATTACGAGTTGACCGACTGTGAGGTCGTGTGATTGGGCGATTGGTTTTAGTTGGTCAAGTTTTTTGTTTACTTTGTTGACATTTTCCGGTTGGAATCGCGGGTTTGAGGTTCGCAAATCGCCTTTGCCAAATTCGTGTCCCGCCGTCAACTTGCCCGTCAACAACCCGTTTGCAAGAGGTGAATACGCAAATATACTTACGCCCGCCTTCTCACAAGCGTCAAATAAACCGTCTTGAATTATATTTTTGTCCAGCAAACTAAACCGTTCTTGATCAACATCCAATTGGCTTGATTTGATGTAGCTGTTTAGTTGGCTTAGGCTGGCATTGGAGCAACCGATAGCGCGGATTTTTCCCTCTTTTTTCAAGCGAATTAGTTCGCCGATAGTGTCATCAAGCGGTGTGGTAGATTCCTGCCAATGCGTTTGCAAAAGATCAATGTAGTCAGTGTCAAGCCGTTTCAATGATTGCTCGATTTCGTTTCGGATTGATTCGGGGCGGAGATATTTATAAACGCGGTATGTACTCTTGCTTTCATCAACAATAGTATCTTTATCGCTATAAAAATGTAATTCGCCTTTGCCCGTTTGCCAATCAGCAGAGTCCCAAACAAGCCCGCATTTTGTCGCCAATACAATTTGATTACGTTGTCCTTTAATTGCCTTACCGACAATTTCTTCAGATCGTCCGAACCCGTACATCGGGGCGGTATCGATCAAATTTACGCCGTTATCGATTGCGGTATGTATTGCGCTGATTGCTGATTGTTCTTCTGTTCCGCCCCACATCCAACCGCCTATCGCCCAAGCCCCAAAACCAATAACGGACGCTTCTATTTCACTTAAACCAATTTTTCGTAAGTTCATTTTCTACCTCTTCGTTTTCATTTTTGTCTTTGTTTTATTGCAACTGTCCACGATCAATATTGTGAATGCGTATACCGTAGCTGGTAGGGCGATAGGCTTCGCCCCTGAACAACCGCTTCACGTTGTTGCGCTTGCGTGTTCAGCTTTAAGAATTTAAAGTAGCTTCAGTATACAATATTTTTGTTGCAATTACTAACGCAAGAAGTTTGCACCAGAATGAAGCCTACTGCCCACGTCAACTTCAATACAATATACCATCTAACCTGTCCCAGACACAAGTACCCCAGCGGCGAAAGAAGATTTCATACCGTAGCCGGTAAGGCGATAGGCTTCGCCCTTGAACAACCGCTTCACGTTGTTGTGCTTCCGTAATCAGTTCCATGAATTTTAAAACAGCTTGAGTATATTATGTATTAGCCAGTATGAAAAATTATCTCGTTGGTGTATTTTCGATTTTTATAATTTTTACTTCTTTGACATTGGGATCGTTTATGGTTGGGTCAAGTTGTCTGAGGTTGTCGAGAGTGAAGTTATCGGGATCGGTATTTGGGTTTGTATTTGGTGTATTGTTTTTGGGCGAAATATTCGGGTGCGGCGGAGTTATTCGAAATAACTCATCAAACGAAGGCGTTCCAAATTTCAGATCATCGTCTTGTCTGTTTTTGTTATTATTGCCGTTTCCATTTCCGTTCCCATTGGGGGCGTTTTTTGGAATGCCGATATTTGTTCCCGTGTCCGTACCTTGCCAACCTTTGCTCGAAGAAATCGGATCGTCGTATGTTTCAAATGTGTTGTTGCGAACATCGGGAATATTTCTGTCGGTGTCGCGGTACTCAATGAAATTTGCGGAGTCGTTTGAATTGCATTCGGCGCAATCGGGATCGGTGAAATAATTATCGCAATTGTCCGACACACCGTTCAAAATAGAACCGGCTCTGTAAAGCGGACCCGCATTTTGTACACCGCCATCAACAATTGCGGGCATACAATAATCGTAATCTGAACCGCACATCCGACAACCGGAAGAAATAATAAAAATCACAAACATAAGCCCTATTATACGTTCCATGATCATTTGACAAAATTTAAATTCCAAACCAAATACATATACCGAAGCCGGTATGGGCGGTAGGCTTCGCCCTTGAACAACCACTTCACGTTGTTGCGCTTGCGTGTTCAGCTCCATGAATTTCAAAGTAGCTTGAGTATAAACATCACAAAATACCTCCCCGATCAAACAAATCGGTTGACGTATAATATCGACCGCAAAATCGTTATTATCCGTAAATTTTTCCTATTTTTTGAAAATTCACAGAAACCATTCTCTAAAAATTAGCACGCAGACGACGCAGATATTGGGGAGATAGTCGCGGATCAGATTTTATTTGGCGAGAAATGATAGTGAGGTATCGCCCAAGTGCGCCTTTATGTTTTTTTAGATTAAAGGCGCGTTGTATTGTCTGCGCAATGAAAATCAATTATACTCAAGCTGTTTTGAAATTCCTGAAGCTGGATACGCAAGCGCAACAACGTGAAGCGGTTGTTCAAGGGCGAAGCCTATCGCCCTACCGGCTACGGTATACACGATTAGATGCGAAATCATTTTTCATTCGATTGGTAATTTGAATTGACCGTTTACGCCGGGTAGGTCTATTTCTACCAACTCCGGCGGGGCAACATTGCTGTTGATTGTCGTTGGCGGTAAATTTGGGTTGGCGTTGTTGTTGGCGGGCGGTGGTGTTTTAAGCCGTATGACAGACGATTCGGTCAAATGAATTTTTTTGTACACATCTTCCGAAATCACGTAATACCAATCCGCAAATCTCTCCGACAACTTTTTTACCCGCGACTTGCCCGTCTCAATCGCTTTCGCAACCCTTTCTTGCTCGCGTAAATTCGATTTCTCTTTTGCTTCGCGTTCCTTCTTTATTGTATCGATAATGGCTTGCTCGCCCGTAGTTGGAATTTCCGGCAATGGTTGAATGTCTGCCGGCGGAACTATTGATTCGTCGAAATCGGCGTTGATGAACAGATAGCGGTTTTCCATCATTGCCGGTGTTTCTTCTTGATCTTTATTTGTTTTATCGGCTTCCTTTTTGTCCTCATCGTTAGACATGGTTTGCGTGCCAGTCAACTCGCCGAAACGCAAGTTATAACAAATTCCATCTTTCATGCGAAGTTGAATATCGCCTCGACTTGCGAGCAATTTTACGGATTCGCTGCCGTTTCGGTTGTTTTTGTCGGGAACGGAAACAAGATAAAACCCTGACTTGAACAACGACCCATCCGGTTTAATTTTCGCAAACGAATCGCCGTTTCGTAGCGACTCTGCCAACTTAGCAGGTTTTTTTGTAACGTTTACTATTTTCAAATTGTTTATAGAATTTACCAACCCGTCTAATATTTCAACATTTAATTCTTCACTGTTATTTAAATTTTTCTCGTAATATTCGCGTTGCGCGCCGCGGTATCCCATGCACTTTTTCAACGTCCATTTGTTATCGCTAACCTCCGAACTACTATAAGCAACCAGCAAATCGGCAACATTACTAATTGCAATACCGACATTTCCGTCGGGCGTAGCTTGCAGGTCAAGCGAATAATCGTCAATAAAAATCTCCGCAATATCTATCGAATGAATATCAAGTAAATTCTTTTCTATCCACCGATCAAATTGCGTACCAAACCTATCAATATCGATGTTGACTATATATACCGGCAATTGTCCGGCAATACGCACGTATCTATTGACAGAATTACCCGACGCAACCGGATCACTTCCAACCGCCTCAACAACCTTGCCAATAATCAATTCAACTAGCGTCTCATCAATTTTTGTCTCTTTATTCGTGCCGACAATAGTAACCTTTACACCAACATTTTCGTTGAAGGATGTATTTTCGCCGGTTGGATCAAGTACGCCGTAGGTTGTGTGAATCGCTGTTGCTTCGGCGGATTGGGCGTTGGAGTTGTCGGTCATCTTGACGGCAACATCAAGAACCTTCAGATCGATCAAGGCATCAGCAATTAATCCCATTTGATCTTTTGCGTCGGCGGGGTAATTGTCATGCGAAGGAATTCGCCACGAACCGTTCACATCAACGAGACGAAATTCTTCCTTTTCGCCGGTCGCACCACGACGAACAATTTCAAGACGCTTGACCGCAAGAGGATCAGTAAATTTCTCAAACAACGGTTTGCCGATAATATCTTCCACTTTGACCGTGCGGAATTGCGGTTTAGAACACCACGCAATCCCAACCAAAATAACGGCAAGCAATAAAAAAACCAATGTCTTATTTCCTTCTGTCATACGCATACGTTTTTATTTTTATTAAATGGTTAAACTTTATTAAATGGTTAAACTGTTGATTTGCAACTTGTCCGAAGAACTACCGCACATTTTACGTCAACAGACAATATTGTTCAAGTATACTCAAGCTGTTTTAAAATTCCCGAAGCTGAACACGCAAGCGTAACAACGTGAAGCGGTTGTTCAAGGGCAAAGCCTATCGCCTTACCGGCTACGGTATAACCTCTTCGTGATTTTTTTGCGGAAGTTTTTTTCACCGCGAAGGCGATAAAGTTGTACGAAGGTTTTTAAATATTATACTTTTTCGCCTTCTTCGCCATTGTGATGTTTTCCATTCCTATTATACTGAAGCTGTTTTAAAATTCCTGAAGCTGCGGTAAACCTGCAACGCAGAGCGTTAGGCAAGCGCAACAACGTGAAGCGGCTGTTCAAGGGCGAAGCCTACCGGCTACGGTATAATTTCAATTTTACGATTATTCGGCTTCCGGGTTGTAATTTCCAATTATTTTCTATTTTTTGATTTTTGATTTCGATATAGACTTCGTATTCATCGGATGCGTGTACGATTTGTGGGTTTACGAAGACGATTTTTCCGTTGAATGTTTCGGGGTTATTGTTATTCTTTTTTTTGACTTGTACGATAACATTTTTTCCTTCGAGTTGATTTATCGAGAAATATTCGACACCGATTTTGCACACGGCTCGCAATGTATCCAGTTGTGTGATTTCCATTACGGGTTCACCTTCGCGGACGTATTCACCTTCGGCGTGTTCTATTTTTGTAACGATGCCGTCGATGGGTGAGATGAGTTGTCGGATTTGGATATTTGTTTTTGTCGCTTCGATGGTTTGTCTTTTTACGTTTGTTTCTTCTGCACGTTCATATTGGATTGTGTATTGGCACAATTCCAGATTGGCTTGTGCTTGCAATAATTCTTGACCTGCCAACAATATCTCCATTGATGAAATTGTATTGGCGTGTTGTTCGTTTGATTTTTTCAGAATGTCTAATTTAGTTGCGGCGACTCGGACACTTTGTTCTGCGTATTTAATTTCGATAAGTTTTTCTTCCGCCGCAATTGCGACTTTTAGTTGTCCTTCGTCGATTTGCAATTGATTTTGCAACGTTCTATCGTCGAATTTTCCTAGCAGTTGTCCTTTTTTGACGAACATTCCTTCGGTGATTTTAGTTTCGATATTATTTTGAGGAGTTTGCAAAGACATCAAAACAGCATTGCAAGGCGCGGCAAGAATAATATGATTTCGTTTCGGAACATCAACCCTGCCGCTCACGATCAATTCATCACCAATAACCGTATGACTAGCGGTACCGGAAAAAGGATCATTGTCAAGTTGGGCGGTGTTAGTTTTGGTTGGTACTGCAATCGGGTTTGGCGGAGTTGGAGAGCTTGGCGTGTTATCTGCGGGCTGAACGTGCTGAACCACCGCCGCAACTTCCACACGTAACCGATTCGGCTCCGTCGGCGTAGATATTTCCGGTCCCATTAAAGGAACCAATGCAATAAGTGCTAATGAATTGTACATGATTATTGTTATTGTTGATCTTATTTTTACTGGCAAGGGCAATGAACTTCCAAGTTATACCGTAGCCGGTAGGGCGATAGTGAACAATCGCTTCACGTTGTTGTGCTTGCGTGTTCAGCTTCAGGAATTTTAAAGTAGCTTTAGCATAAACTGATTTTGTGCGGAAAAATTTTCTCACCGCAAAGGCGACAAAGTCGCACGAAGGTTTTTAAATATTATCCTTCCTCGCTTTTGCGGTGCATTACTAAACCTAGCGCGCCCTATTCTACCATATTACCCAAACAGGGCAAGATTTGACCTCCCCATTGACGAACGTACTGTTCCTGCGGTATAAATTCAGGCGTACAATATGTACTATTGTGGGTGTTTTTACTTGTTGTCCCTTTTGTCCCTTAAAAAAATATTGGCATGAATATGTTTATTTACATCGTCAACATAAAAGTTTTGCCCGAATATGTTGAGCGGTTCAAGGCAGAGAGTCTTGAAAATGCAGCAAATACGGTAAAAGAATCTAAAAATATCCGCTTCGATGTCTTGCAACAAGAAGACGATGCGGCGAAATTCGTTTTGTACGAAGTGTACACTGACGAGAGCGGGTTGGAGGAACACAAAAAGACGGAGCATTACAATAAATGGAAAACGAATGTTGATCCAATGATGGCGGAAAAACGTGTTGCCGTGAAATTTACAGAATTGTTTTTTGGAAAATAGGTACACTCAAGCTGAGCTGTAGCCATTTATACTGAAGCTACTTTAAAAAAATTCCTGAAGCTGAACACGCAAGCGCAACAACGTGAAGCGATTGTTCAAGGGTGAAGCCTATCGCCCTACCGGCTACGGTATAGCACTTGTCCGATATTGGGAAGTTTCGCCTAGACATTCACCACTTGCCATTTTTGGGTTTTGGAAAAATTATTTTTGGACGATGCCCACGTCATAAAAAAATAAATTTTTTCTGAAAATTTGTGAAATACGTCTTTAACAGTTTTTACCAAATTGTTATAATCCCCCCTCTCCAGTTCTAAAATAATTGAATCGGGGAGAAGTGTTCATTGAGTTATGGTTGCGAGACAAAGTGTCGGCTATTGGCAACCGGCGCGAGTTTTTTGATCGAGGTTGATTAGCGGTATACTCAAGCTGTTTTGAAATTCCTGAAGCTGCGGTAAACCTACAACGCAGAGCGTTAGGCAAGCGTAGCATCGCGAAGCGGTTGTTCAAGGGCGAAGCCTATCGCCTTACCGGCTGCGGTATAAGCGGCTAGCCGAGAATGGTGAAGCCTGTCGCCTGTACTGATTGCGGTATAAACATTTAACAAAATTAAAATTAAAGAAAAGGTTTGAAGGAGTTATGTCGAAGAAAAAAAGTAATTTCAGTCCATTTGCAGTTTTCAGACAACATCAAGTGGCATCGCTGGCAGCAATCGCACTAATGGCAATGATATCGTTTATCATTTTGCCAGCTTTCATGCAACTAATGCCCGGAATCAGATACGGAGAAGGGCAAGGTAATATTGCTGTTACAAGGCATCATGGCAAAGTTGATCCGTTATTGTTGGATAATTTGCGAAGGAATCGCGAAAATCTCGCAAGGTTCTACCAAAGACTCTGGATGGTTATTGTCCAATCAAACCCTTCAATATTGACCTCGCAATCGCAACAATCTCGATTGGGATTGATCGCGATGAAGGCGGAACGGTTGGCGGAGAGAGCCAGCGATGAGGAATTGATCAACAACTGGTTAATTGCGCGTTATTCTGAAGATCAAGGAATTGTTATAACTTCGGGTGCAATTATTAAGCTGCTGGAAGACAGCACGGATAAACTAATCACAAAACAAAATCTCGTTCAAGTAATCGAAGAGCTGAACATAAGAGAACAAGACCTCGAATATCTTATTGGCGAGGAATTGCGGCAGAATCAGATGATGTATTTGTTCGTAAGATCGCAAGGTACGGTTTTGCCTTCAACGAGATGGGATTGGTTTCAGAGACTTAGTAAGCAAATTACGCTTGAGGTTGCGACGTTACCGGTTAGTGCGTTTGTGGACAAGGTGCCGGAGCCGACGACGGCGCAAATAAAACGCTTTTTTGAAGACAACAAAAAACGCGAATTTAATCCAACAAGACCTGAAACAGGATTTGCTATACCTAAACAGATTGCGTTTAGTTATATCAAGGGCATACCGAGTCCGAAGCTATTGGAGTCTATTTCTAAGCAAGAGATTGAAAAATATTACGAAGAAAATAAGGACGCTTCGTTTCTTAAACCTGTTCCGCAAAAAAAGGATTTACCGACATTGCCCGGCATGGCTCCGGGTAATTTCCAGATCAACGAATCATTGCTTAACGCTAACCCGATCAACATCGGAAATCTTGGCACGTTGGGCAACATCGTACCGGCAGAGCAATCGTCAAACACCCCAATTGTTACCTCGCAACCTGAAACAACTTTGCCCGAACCCAAAAACGAAACCACAACTGAAACAACCGATAAGCCCAAAGAACCAAACGACGAAAAGAACACAAATACAGAGGGCGATAAAGTTGAAAAGGGCGGAGAGGGAAATAATTTTGCGCAGATTATTCGTTACGATAATTCGTCCAAGTTGCCGGATGTAAAATTGATCTCGTTTCAAAATGAGCCTGCGGTCGAGGTAAAAGAACCTGTTGCAAGTTCGCCGACAGAAAAGGTCGAGACGAAGGAAGCAGTGGTTGAAGATCAAAATGTTGCGAAGCCGACGGAGGATAAAACGACTGAAGTGAAACCGGTAGATGATAAAGCAACTGAAGCGAAACCGACGGAAAATAATGCGGTCACGGAGAAAGTTGATGGCGGCGTGGTGGATTCGGGCAAGTATAAACCGCTTTCGGAGGTTGAGGATCAGATTCGCCGTTATTTGGCGCAGGTCAAGATTGATAGTGTTTTGGTTGAGGTTGAGGAAAAGTTGCGCGAGCATTATGACGTTTACCGCAAGTATGTTGATCTAAAAATCGAGAAGCCGAAGGAAGCGATATTACCGCCTGCGCCGCCGAGTTTGTCGTCGATAGTTGAGCGATGTGATCTTAGTGTTGTGTCGGTGGGGTTGAGTACGATTTTTGATGTGATGCGGCAACCTGAAATCACGCGAGATGCGGAGGGACGGGATTTTGTCATCAACTGGTTTAGAGGGCGACCTTACGAATATCAGTCAAGTAAAATCGGCAGCGATTTTTCGCGGACGCTTATTTGGGCAACAGATTTCAAAGATGCTGAAGTACCGCAAAAGGTTGAGGGCGACAATGCGTTGTCTGACATGGTGATTAAGCGTTGGAAGGAAGTCGGGGCGCGTGAGATTGCGTTTGAGGAAGCGCGGAAGTTGGCGAATACGGCGACGGCGGTGAAGGAATCGCTTGCGGTGGTTTTTGCGAATTCGGAGTTGTTGAAGGTTACGGAGACGGAGCCGTTTACTTGGATGACGTTTGGTTATGCGATTGATGCGGGGTCGCCGATTCGGTTGGGCGAAGTGAGGGAGAAGGGAGTTTCATACGGCGAAGCGGAATCGGGCAACAAGCATATATTCGCACCGGGTGAAGAATTTATGCAAGCCGCGTCAAATTTGGAAAATAATGGTGAAGTTACTGTTGTCTTCAATCAACCGAAAGACACTGTTCATATCATCAGGTTGGTTAATGCGTCGCCTTCGGAAGACGAACTTTGGGAACGTTTCAAAACCGTTGCCCCACAAGTTTACTCGCAAATCGGACAACAAGAAAAATTATTCGAAGCACGCGAAGCATGGCTGGAAGAAATACGCGCCGAAATGGATTTCAAATGGATAAATAAACCAACAGAAGAATAATTGTACAAAAAATCAAAAACAGATTGGTATTGGGAAGTTTCTCATGGACACTCACCAATTGCCGCTTTTTTATTTGGGGAAAATTATTTTTGCGCGATACCTAATGTATCATTGCCGCCAAAAAGTAAATTTTTGTCCCTTATGTCCCCTTTGTCCTTCATGTCCCTTAACTAAAAACTAAGAAAAATGTCAAAAGAAAAATTAGATGTTAAAACGGTAGCGTCAATGCTTGACGTAAGTGCTGTGCAAGCCAGCTCGACGAAGAAGGAAGTTTTGGAATATGCCGAAATTGCTATTAAGTATGATTGCAAGGCGGTATTTGTGCTTCCGTGTTTTTTGCCGTTATTACGGGAGATTCGTGGCGAGCGGGGCGGTAAGTTTTTGATTGGTGCGCCTGTTGGTTTTCCGGCGGGCGGGGCAACAACTGAGGCGAAAGTTTTGGAAGCGAAGAGTTATCTCAAATTTGATGTTGACGAATTTGATTTGATGATCAACGTCGGATTTTTGCTTAGCGGGATGTATCAAGAAGTACGCGACGACATCAAAGCGGTCAAGGATGCGATTGGTGATAAAATTCTCAAGGTAATAGTTGAGTGTCATTATCTTGACGATGATTTGATGAAATATGCGGCGGAAGCTGTTGTCAGTGGTGGTGCGGAGTGGGTCAAAACCGGAACGGGTTGGACACCAACCGGCGCAACTTTTGAGAATGTCGCGTACTTGAAAAAAATCGTTGGTAACAACGCGAAAGTTAAAGCCGCTGGCGGAGTGAGAAATTTAGAAACTGTACAAAAAATGGTCGAACTCGGTGTCGAACGTTTTGGAGTAGGCGGAAGCGCAAAAAAGATATTAGCTGAAGCTGAATCGTTGTAACTGACAAAATGCCTATTGTACTCAAGCTGCTTTGAAATTCCCGAAGCTGAACACGCAAACGCAACAACGTGAAGCGGTTGCTCAATGGCGAAGCTTATCGCCCTACCGGCTACGGTATGTCAGCGGCACAGAGGGATGGGGTTGGCTGTAACCTCTCAACTTTACGTAAAGTTGGCTTTGTAATTTGGGGTTGCGGTAGAGAAGTATTTAACGAAAAGAAAGGTAGAAGAAAATGATTGCAAATTACATCGAAGTATTCACAAAGTGTCTTGATTTCCAAAGTCGTGCAAGACGAAGGGAATACTGGCTATTTTTCCTTGCAAATCTTATTATTGTTTTCCTGTTGGGGTTTTTTTTAGGGTTAACTACGCCAGAAGCGACGGCGAATATCATTATTTGGCTGTATCAGTTGGCAGTACTTTTGCCGGGTATTGCAGTTGGAGTTCGTCGATTGCACGATATTGGGCGTAGTGGTTTATGGCTTTTGATTGCATTTGCTCCGCTGGCTGGGGTTATTGTCTTGCTCGTATGGTTTGTTCAAGAAAGCGAACCACACACGAATGACTACGGTACTTGCCCGAAATAAGATCAAAATCACACTAAGGCATCGCCCTGAAATAAAACCCTTAATGCCCTAAAGTTTAAGTGGAACCACCCCTAACCCCTCCTTCGGATGAGCTAGGGATGGTTTTATGTCAGCACGCATCCGGTATCGGGAAGTTTCTCCTAGACACTCACCAATTGCCACTTTTTTGTTGTGGGAAAATTATTTTTGGGCAATGCCTAAACTGTAGATGGAATTTCCGAAAACCTCATTTTCACCTAATTTTCATTAACTAAACAACCTCAGTAGCAAATAGTGAAAAAAACACTAACCTCATTAAACAGGTTTTGTGTAGACATAAAATGTCAGCAAATATTCCAATGAGGTAATAAGGTTTATGTGTGGGGATTCATTGGCTACTGAGGTAGTTTTGTTAAAGAAATTAGGTGAAAATGATGTTTTTGGAAGTTTCCTAAAACCGTTTTAAAATTCCTAAAGTTTAGTTTATTGTGTTCAGCTTTGGGAATTTTAAAGCGGCTCCATTGTCATAGATCTTTGGTGCAGTCCATTTTGTAGCAGTGTCTTTTTATTCCTTTTGTTTTGATGTTTTCTATTTATTTTTATAGGTTATGTTAGCTACTCCTTGGGCGCTTTTGGCACTTATTGGTGTGCCGATAATTTTGGGGATATATTTTTTCCGCACGCGTTCGCGTCGTCTTGAGGTTTCTACTCTTTTTCTTTGGGGTGATCACAATCAGGCGAAGCAAGGCGGTCGGCAAATGAAACGAGTTCAATTACCTATTTTGATCATTCTTGAGTTGGCGGCGATTATACTTCTTTCGATTGCTGCGGCGCGTCCTATGATACGGTTGGAATCTGCCGCACATCCGACTGTGATTATTCTTGACACTTCGTATTCGATGCTTGCGGGCAAGGGCAATGATTCTTCGCAAAAACGCGCTATTGACGATTTACACAATTTACTTGAAACGGATATTGGTTATCCTGTGCAATTCATACTTGCCGGATCGAAACCGCAACTAGTTGCCGAACGCTCAATGAACGCCGCCGAAGCGCACAACACCCTCAATTCATGGCTCTGCAACTCGCCAACCGCCGACATAAACGCAGCTATCACGCTTTCCGCAAATATTGGAGCGTTGGGTACAAAAATTCTTGTCGTTACTGATCAACCGCCGACAGACAAAATAGATCGCGGGAAATTACTTTGGAAAGCCTACGGAAAAAATAATGACAACTTCGGCATCATACACGCAAACAGAATAACTCAAGATGATAAAGATAAAGTGTTAGTCGAGATTGAAAACTTTTCAAATAAACCGCAAAAATTGAACATGACAATTATTGAAGCTAAAACTACAAACATCTTGTTCACAGACCAACGGCAAATGCAACCGAATGAAATACATCGAATACGGACAACATTGAAAAACGGTTGCGGTGCAATTGGAATCAGGCTTGGCGAAGATTCGCTTTTGCCGGACAATTATGCTGTATTGTTACCGCCGGCGCAACGTCCCGTCAAAATAAAAATCGGCTCTTTCCAAGCCGGATTAGCCGACAAAATCAAACGCGCCGTCGAAGCATCCGGTATTGCCGAAATTGTCGAGCAAAATCCGGAAATGATTTTTGATTCAACCACGCCGAACACCAGCGACGACGCAACTACCGGCACGAATACAAATCCAAAACGTCCCGTTTGGACGGTACATATTTTGACCGAACCTGATGAAAAAAGTGTTAAATCTTATGTCGGACCGTTTATAATCGACCGCGCAAGCCAAATCGCGAATGGTTTATCTTTGGACGGTGTTGTGTGGAGTTGCAATGAGGACGCGAAAATTGCGGGCAATGTGATTATTTCCGCTGGTGATATTCCGTTGTTGACGGATGAAAGGCGAAAAAATAATACAAGAATTATTCACCTAAAAATCAACGATAACATTTCAACATTGACATCCAATCCCGCTTTCCCAATTTTGATTTGGAACATATTGAAATATCGCAGTAAACAAAATTCCGGTTTTACCGCAAATAATTTAAAACTTGGAACGGAAGCCGAATTTATTTCCGGCGTGGGAGATCGGACGTTGGAGGTTACTTCGCCGGACAACGAGAAAAAAGTTTTTACGATTAACACGGGATTGAATATCTACGCATCAAGTGCATCAATACGAATTCCGGCTGATCAAGTGGGACTTTACAACGTTAAAGCAGATTCGGGTAATTACGAATTTTCCGTCAGTACGTTATCGGCGGAGGAATCCGATCTCAAAAATTGCAAAACAGAAACGAGTGGCAGTTGGCTTGATGACGAATTTATGCGCAGTGGTTACAGGGCGATTGCGTGGGTTTTACTTCTTGGTGCTTTAGTTATTCTAGCGTTGCATCACTGGTTCATCGCAAATGCGAAAGGATGATCTTTGTGGTTCCTGAATGATCAAAATTATTTTGGTTTTTAGGGGCATGAAGGACAAAAAGGACAGAATAATTGTTCTCTCAATGATTAAGATTTTAAAAGACTCCTCCTACAAAAATATTGCGTGAACTGTTATACTCAAGCTGTTTTGAAATTCCAGAAGCTGTACACGCAAGCGTAACAACGTGAAGCGGTTGTTCAGGGGCGAAGCCTACCGCCCATACTGGCTACGGTATAGCACGCAGATGACGCCGATTTTTAAAGATATTTGCGGATTAGATTTTATTTTTTTTGACAGGATTTACAGGATGGCAGGATAGACAGGATTTTTTTATTATGTCCTGACAATCTTGTAATCCTGTTATCCCGTAAAAAATAAAGTAACTATTCAGTCGATAGAATTTTTATCAACCACAGAGAACACAGAGTTCACAGAGGTGAATTTTAAATACGAAAAGATACGAAAGAGTTGAAAATGAAATTTTCGTCTATTTCATTTTCAAAAAA
>JAIRWK010000304.1 GCA_031268995.1 Planctomycetaceae bacterium | reverse complement strand
CAAAAAACAAACCCACCAACCGCGATCAGCATTTGAGTTATGTATTGTTTATTTGTATTTTAACGCTACCGCAATTCAAATGCCAAAAAGTTTACGTTCGGGTCAAATTTAGAAAAATTATACCCCAATTTAATAGATTTTTTTGTAACAGAAATTAAAATACGACATCTTATTAGCCGCACAACAAACAGATAATAAAAAAGTTACAGAATCTCAAAACCAAAAATAAATTTGTAATTTTATACGAAAACTATAATCGAAAATAAATTTTTTTATTTGATCTTATTTGTCGTAACTAGCATATTTCACGGTCTGCCGCCGTCATATTTTACGGCTATACATTTTCACCCGTGAAATTTTGCCGAGTTATGAGAAAGTATTTTGTAACTATTCAGTCAAGAGAATTTTTATCAACCACAGAGAACACAGAGATGAATTTTTTGAATATGAAACAGACGAAAACTTCATTGTCAACTCTTTCGTATATTTTCGTATTTAAAATTCTCCTCTGTGGTTATTTAAAAGCAACTGAATAGTTATACCGTAGCTTCAGGAATTTTAAAACAGCTTGAGTGTACAGTATTTTTTTAATCGATATATTTTTTTGCGGCGATGAAATTTTGGAAAGCGGGCTTTAAGGCTCTTGTCGAATCAATTAGACCGGCAAACGGTACCTCATACGGCTCAATTACTTTTGTGTCCTCACAATCGTCATTCACATCTTGCAAAATTCCCCAAAATACACCTTGCACAACACGCCGCCCCAATAACGTGTTCAATAATAAATTCACCCAATCCTGCTGCATAGTCTCAGACCATTGTTTGACTTGCAACTTCTCACTGTCAAGCGGATCACCCGACGTTGAACTTGGCACCGTAATCGATACATAAACCTTTTTGCCCAAAAATCCCCATTGGTCAACCATGTTGCCTATCGTAACAGGATCACGCGGCAACGTCGAACGGTTGTCTGTGCCGAAATTCATCTCCATCATAACCGCATCAATCTCCGAACAATTCATCAATAACTCCGCCAATTGAACCAAATCCATACCCGTCATATACTCCATCGAATACTCACTCCAAGGACGATCTATCCCAACAATAATACTGTTACTCACCCCAACCATCCGCATCCTTTGAGCTAAATGACGCACTAAATTCATTGCCCGCAATGTTGGTATCGCTTGAATATTGCACGAGTTGAATCTGCTTGCCAAAATCCACGAATGCACTTGCGAACCAAACCTCTCAACAATCGCATTGACAAACCTAACCGCACGCCGCTCCCAAAAATCATCGTCCTTCAACCGCGACGAAATCCAAACCGGCATCGCATTGACATCAAAACAAAGAAGCGGTCCCATCACAACCTTAAAACCAAACCGCGCCGCTATCGATAAACGTTGCTCCAATAATTCCCATTGAAATATGTCCTGCTGCGCCTCAATCTCTCGCCATGTCGGCATCGGTAAAACCGCATGAAACGCATCACGCAAATAATTCGCATAAAGATCAAACTCGTAAATCGAATTGATAGGATGAGAATGAAGACCAATCCCAAGCGTAATCGGTAAATTGTCAGAAATCCGTAAACGCCAAGTCAAAGATTGATCAGTATATGACCGGACAACCTCTATCGTTAAACTACTCAACTCCTCCAAAAGCGGTAAAAGCTCATTGTCCATATACGCCAAATCATAATCGCCTACAACAAGTTTAGAAAACCTACGAGAAATCGCAGTCGTCTTAGCCGCAAACTCCGCCGACGGACGAAACCCCATCATCTGCCACTCAAATACTCGCCGCAATAAACGACCCAACGCCCCACGAACAAGCTCCTTCGTCAATATATACGTCCGCGATTGAGGAGGAAGCGATTCCGTCGATTCCATTAACATACCAAGTTGCGAATTAGGCCAAAGAACATGAACCGTCCCGCTAGTGTTCGAATCATAACGGACAATAAATTCGTCATTGTCAAACGCAATCTCCGTCGGTCGCGGTTGCCTGCCCCAACCCGCAAAATAACCCGTCCTCAAAAATGATTCAGGAACAATACCAGACGTAAAACGAAATCGTAACTCAGCCATCAATCAATAAATTGTAAATATACTCAAGCTGTTTTGAAATTCCTGAAGCGGAACACGCAAGCGCAACAACGTGAAGCGATTGCTCAAGGGCGAAGCCTATCGCCCTACCGGCTACGGTATACCACGAAAGCAAATAAGACGAAAAAAGGAATACGCAAAAAAAACCTCGCGCAACTTCATCGCCCTCGCGGTAAAAAATAATCCGCTCAACACCAATAATCTATGAAAAGAGTTTTTAATGTTTGGAAATCGGTTGTTATATTTGTGAAGGAATAAAGCAGAATTGCGCCGGCTATGAAGCTGTATAGAAATGGTAATTTGTGTTTGTTGACGCGCAAATTACGGCACGAAGCCGATAACTCTTTTTGAAATAAAGCCCAAGCCGGATCGTTTGCTCTTGTTCCGGTGAGTTTTAGGAAAACATAACCTACACGTTTTTTTTGTGCTTCAATTGCTTCGTTGTAACTCTTTCCTTTGCGCAACGATTTCTCTAACAACTTGTCCTCCGCATCGCAATGACTGCCGCCAATGACACAATGTAACCCAATAAGCGGTAAATGAAGTACACGCTCATCAATATAATAACGCCTGTCAAGCCGCGCAGCTAACTCAGAAATACACGCAATAATCCGCTCAAACTCGCAATTGTAAATTATCACGTAATTCCTGCACGCATTGCACACACAATAAGAAATAACATAATAAATCAATACCCAATACAATACCGCCCAAGCTCCCCACGTAATATAAACATACATCGGAATCAATAATTTGCCCGGTCCGAAAGAAAGTAACCCAACAACCCCAAACAATAAAAAACCAACATCAAAACCGCCGCTCCAAACCGTCGGATAACGCCTGCAAAAAATAAATGTAAAAACCGCAAAATATATCCCAAGCGGTAACAATATAAACGAAAACATTAAAAAAACCTCCAAAACTTATTTTGCAATTTCAACAAATCTCGTTTCCCGAATCACAGTTACTTTTACCTCGCCCGGGAATTGGATTCGCTCGGTCAATGTTTTTGCGATTTCGCGGCAAATTTTCGCGGCGTTTTCATCGCTTGCAATTGTCGCGTTGAGCATGACTCTCATTTCGCGTCCGGCTTGTACCGCGTAGGTTTGTTCAACACCCGGAAAACCGTTGGCGATTGTTTCCAATTCTTCCATGCGTTTAACATAATTTTCCAACGACTCACGTCTTGCGCCCGGTCGCGAAGCACTGCAAGCATCCGCCGCCGCAACAATTATCGTGTAAGGATCGTCTAATCTCAAATCAATATGATGTCCCGCCGCCGCTTGAATTACTTCAACCGATTCTCCATAACGCCGCAAAAAATCCGCGCCAATTTTCGGATGACCGCCCTCAATCTCATGATCAACCGCCTTGCCAAGATCATGCAATAAACCACAACGCCGCGCCAAACTCTCATTCAACCCAAGCTCCGCCGCAATCATCCCCGATAAAAACGCAACCTCAACCGAATGACGCAACACGTTTTGACTATAACTTGTCCTGTAAGAAAGCCGTCCTAAAAGATTGATCACGCGGTCATCTAAACCGAAAATGTCAACTTCCTGACATGCTTCCGTTCCGGCTTTTTTGATAATTGATTGAATATCTTTACTCGTTTCCTCCACGATTTCCTCAATCCTAATCGGATGTATTCTGCCGTCTGTAATCAAACGATTGAGCGAAATCCTCGCAACCTCACGCCGAATCGGATCAAAACCGCTAAGAATCACCACGCCGGGCGTGTCATCAATTATCAGATCAATTCCGGTTACTTTTTCAAAAGCACGTATATTTCTGCCTTCGCGTCCGATTATTCGTCCTTTCATTTCGTCGTTCGGTATGTCCACAGTGCAAACCGTCGAATCCGCAGTTTGCGAAGCCGCGTAACGTTGCATTGACGAGAGCAAAATATTTCGGGCAATCACTTCGCAACGTTCCTTGACCTGCTTCTCATGACGTAAAATAATCGATCCCGTTTCCTCTATCAATTCCGCATTCAACATCGTCAACAACCGCTCCGTCGCCTCATCACGATTCAACCCTGAAAACTCATGCAACACAATACGCTCCTTCTCAATCAATTTTGCCAAATCTTCATTGCGCCGGTTCGTGTCAACAATTCGCTCGGCAAGTTTGCGTCTATTATTTTCGATTTGTTTTTCTTGTTTTCTGCATTCTTCGGCTTGTTTATCGAGAGTGTCTTGTCGTTTGTCGAGCAGTCGTTCGCGTTCGTGCAATTCTTGGCGTGCGGTGCGAAATTCAGCTTCGTTTGCTTCTTTGATGCTGATAACTTTGGCTTTGATTTCAATTTCAGCTTCGCGGATTTTATTTTCCGCGTCCATTTCGGCACGGCGCAAAATCTCGCTTGCTCGATTTGACGAGTTAGCTTGAGAGCGGGAATCCCAGAACCGGATTCCGAGATATGTTGCCAAGCCTAAAAACACTGCCGCAACAATTGCAACAATAAACATCTCCTGATATGTCATGTGGTGATCACCTAAAAAAGTTATACCGAAACTGTTATACCGATGCCGGTATGGGCGGTAAGCTTCGCCCTTGAACAACCGCTTCATGTTGTTGCGTTTGCCCAACGCTCTGCGTTGTATGTTTACCGCAGCTTCGGGAATTTTAAACAGCTTGAGTATACAATTGGTTCTACATTTGCCCCTCAATTACAACAATCGAGAGAAATAATACGAAAGGTCGCCATAATAACAAAATTTCCAAACTGTACAATAGCAACACAAAAAAATATCATCTTGATCTCTCATTGTTCACCCATTGTTCACCAAAAAAATTTTCTCATATACCGAAACCTATCGCCATACCGGATACGGTTAACCGTTCACAGAACAGATTTTTAAACGCGAAACACGCAAAAGATCACGAAAGTTCGCGAAAAATAGTTTCGTGTTATTTCGCGGAAATTTCGTGTATTTCGCGTTAAAAAACAATTGCTGTACTGTAGTTG
>JAIRWK010000272.1 GCA_031268995.1 Planctomycetaceae bacterium | reverse complement strand
CCGCAACCCGCACAGGTTACGGGTTCGAGTACAATAATTTGATCCGGTTCGTGCGGCAATTTTAACCCGCTGCCTTTGTGACCGGGTTGACCGCCGGGTTTCTTGCCGCTCGGTTCACGCGAGGACTTGGGTTTATCATGAGGGTCAGACGACGGCGGAACAGAACTGTTAGAACTATTCATGCCAAGACGTGCCTCAAGCTCCGCAATTCGTAAAGCCATCCGATTAATGACGGCAAAAAATTGCTCAATTAACTCCGAATCCGAAATGTTACCAAAATCCGCTCGATCCATCACAAAAGAATAATAAATTCAGAAAACCATGTCAATACAAAATGTCAAAAAAAAATCAGGGCGACTGAATAGTTACAAAAACTTTTACTAAACTTTCGTTCTTTTTGCATCTTTCGTGTTAAAAAATCCCCTCCACTGTGAGGAAACCGTCATTGTCGATTTTTGCTTTTAATTTTGTACGGTACCAGATATTTTTTTGTTTGGGTTGGTTTGGTGTTGTGGGTGATTTTATTGTTAGTAGTCCGGTTTCGTTTGGTTTTGAGTTTTCGCCGGTCTCTGGGTTTATTGTTTTTATAGCAACACCCGCAATCGCTCGACCAACCGTGCCTTCCTTGCAATAAATATGAAAATCATCAATCCTTCTACTCGCCGGTACATTTAACGCCGCAAATAACACAAAATCTGTTGCCCAAAAACCTGTTGTCGGACGTGTTCCGAATTTGCTTTCCCATTGGTCGAAAATCTTGACCGTGTTTTCGTTGCTCTCCTCTCCGCCATCGCCCACCCCAACTCCACAAATCACCGTCCTAAAACGCCCAAAATCAAACCCCGAACCGCCCACATCAACCGCAGAAACAAATACCCCAAGCTCCGACAAATCAGTTGCCCAAAACGTTACATCACTCGGCAACAAACATTTCCTAAAATTATAAAATGCCGATCTTGACGATCTATACACAACTTGCACTACAGGTATCGGCAATTCGTTTGCGTCAATGCCTGTTTTCCGATGGGTAACTTGGCAACCGTCGCCGGAATTTATACCGAAGCCGGTATGGACGGCAGGCTTCGCCCCTGAACAACCGCTTTGCGAAGCTACGCTTGCGTGTTCAGCTTCAGGAATTTCAAAACAGCTTGGGTATAAAATGTTGACAGCATAAGGAGCAGTCAATTTGTTGAGATTGCTTAGCAGGCAAGCTCCGCCGGAAAAAAATGTTGCCCAAAAAACGCCCGTGTAACCCAATGGTTGCGAGAAAGGAATTGTGCCTAGAATGACATCGTTTTTGTTTAGCCGAAGCGCATCGTTGAAACCGCGTCCCGCCTCCGCCAAATTACTATTGCTCAACCTAACACCACAACAATCATCGCCCACAATCGTATTCGCCGTGTTGTCTGTTTCCGCTGAATGATTATCCGTTCCTGTTGCGAAATTGCCGGCGATAAATTTGTCGCCGTAAATTATTGTTGCAATTTCCTCATAACAACTTCGACACACCAACCCTAACTTCATCTCAACAATCAATCGCGGACAAATTAACGATTGGAATTTCGCCGACAACTTGTTGAGCAACGTCGCCTTTTCCAATATCTCTTCAATAAAAATTACTTTTGCGTCAATTTGGTCAATAGCAATTTGCGAAAGATCGAAAAATTTATTGCTGGTGATGACATGTTTAATTTTTGCGTCGCGGATAATTTGGTTGAAGGTTTGGGTGTCGTGGTTGCAGTCAAGATTTATTGACGTTCGGCGGTCAATTGCAATCGTAGCGTTGACAATTGCGGACGGAATTGAAGTGGGCAAAAGTATTCCAACGTTTGTTTCTTTTTGCCGTTTGCCTAATAAATTCACATTCATCAGCCGTCGCAAAATTAATGCTAACTCAAGAAATCTGCCGCCCGAAATTGTGCCGCCGTTGTCGTCGTGTTCGCCGAATAACGCGGCAAACTTACGCCGTTTACAACTGCGAATCAAAGCCCTTGCCGGAATCGGATGACGTTTGCGTGAAGGCTCGCAGCAAATCTCCGCGCCAAGCTCTTGAACAGCAATCTGTACTTGCAACGTGTTGGAAGGATTGCAAATCGGTTTGCCAAACGCTATCACAACTCCAGTCGGTAAAATTTTCGGCGCGAATTTTGGTTTATCGCCGTATTTGTAACTGAACATGCTGCCGAACAGCCCGTGAATATAAACCGGAACAATCGGTGCTTCGGGATTACCTTTTAGAATTGACAAAAAGCCGGATTCAAATTGCCGCATTTGACTGTTTCGAGTTATGCCGCCCTCTGGAAAAATCCCGATAATATCGCCGTTACCCAACCCTTCACGCGCCGCACGAATCGCAATAACCGCCCTCTTGCCGGTCGTCAATTTGATCAATCCCGTCTCCCGAACAAGCGGTTCAAACCACTTTGGAATCAACGGCTCAAATGCCAAGAAACGAATCTTGCGCGGAAATATCGCCGCTAATAACATGCCGTCAAGCAAACTAATATGATTCGAAACTATTATAAATCCGCCGTCCTCCGGCACATTTTCCAAACCGATTATTTTTGGACGATAAACCAAAATCAAAATACAACGAATCGCATTGACCAAAAATTTTCCCCACAAATTGTAAAGTAACACCGCCCCAATAAACACCGTCAACACCCCCGCACTCATCCAAATTAGCAGACTTGTGTCGTAGTTGAGAATTTGCGATTTGTTGAGCTGATTGAAAACCATTACGCCAACCATGCCCGCCGAAAGAAAAATTATCATTGTCGAGAAAGAAATAAAATTGGACGCAGCAAGAATACGCCCTCGCTTTTCTTGCGGGCTGTTTCGTTGAATGTACGCCGCAAGCGGCACATCATAAAACCCCGCAAAAAGACCCGTCAACAACATCATCACCGTCGCAAAAATATACGGATGAGTAAAAGGATCACCCATACCTTCGCCGACAACTTGACTATAATTTGGAGTAAAACCAAGAAAGAAAATTATCACGCCCATCCCAATTGCACCAAACGGAACAAACCCTAACTCAATCCGTTTGCCCGAAAGAATACCGCAAATCCACGCACCAACACCAATCCCAATCGAAAGAATTGCAATCAAAATCGTAACGTGTTGTTGTGGGACTTTAAGATATTCGGTTGCGAATTTATCGATGTTGTTTGTTGCGAAGGCGGCAAGACCCCAGAAAAATGCACTGGCAGTTGCGGCAAAAAATAAATTTCTGTACGAAAAAAGAGTTGCGAGGTCGCGCCAAGTTTGACGGAGCGGGTTGCGGGGAAATTTGGCTTCGGGGGCAACCGCTTTCAGTCGAGGAATAAATACACTCGAAACCAATCCCAATAACGCCATCCCAAGTAAAACAATCGCTGTTACCCAAATATTCTCACTGCCCGGAATCCCAACTGCACCAATACTCTTGGTACCGTCAACAATTTGCACTTGAAAATTTGTTGTCCAAAAATAAACATAACCGCCAACAACTTGACCAGAAACACAAGCTATCATCGTAAGCATCGCAATATAACCATTCGCCGCCGATAAACTCGAATCCGGCACCAAATCAGGAATCACACTGTACTTCGACGGACTAAAAAACGCAGATTGCGAACCCACCAAAAAAAGAATTAAAAGCAACAACACAATCTTCAAAGGAAATCCGGTTAAACTGGTTGCACTATGCGCCTCAACCGACGGTCCCATCGTTATCACAAACACCGCCGCAAGAAGAAGAATAAATTCAATCACCTTGCACCAAAAAATCACCTTGTATCGGCTAAACCTGTCCGTAACATAACCCGCAACAGATGCCCACATCAAAAACGGAATCAATAGAAATACACCGCCAAGCAACCGAATCATGTCATTGTCCGCATAACTCTTGCCAATCGGTACCAACAACCAACGAAAAGCATTGTCGTTAAACGCAACCGTAAATTGCGTAATCACAAGCGCAATAAAACCCCTATTAAACAACGAATGAGGCTTCTGATCTGATGAAAATTTGTTCATGATTTTTCAAATTTTTCTATAGGTAAAAAAAGGATATAAATGAACATAAAGGACAAAGGGGACGGATTATTAGGATCGGGGATTTTTGACTCTTTAGGGCAATAGCCTTTTTGTCCCTAACGTCCCTTCTGTCGTTTATGTCCCTAACTACTTCTATTTTTTGATCACTGAAAACCAAATAGCGTAAATGGCGTCGTATCTCGAATTTCGACTTCGATAAATTGCCCGATCAAATCCGAATTGTCTGAATCGAAAACAACGATTCGGTCGCAATTTGTTCGACCTGATAATTGGAATTTTCCGTTGTCGTAGTTTTTGCTTATTTCTTCGACAAGAATTTCTGTTTTTTTTCCAATGAATTGTTTATTTAGTTCTAAGCTGATTTTGTCCTGTATTGCGAGCAGATCGTTATTTCTTTGTTTTTTGATTATTTCCGGTACATCGTCTTGGTACAATTCTGCTGATTTCGTGTCTGGGCGTTCGCTGTATTTGAACACGAAACTATTCTTGAACCGGCAATACCGCACAAGCTCTGCCGTTTCCTCAAACTCCGCATCCGTCTCCCCACAAAAACCCACAATAAAATCCGACGTAACCGCCGCCGACGGAATCATTTGATGAATTTTGCCGATAAGCTCGCAATATTCGGATACCGTGTATTGGCGTTTCATTCTTTTCAGCACGTTGTCCGAACCGCTTTGAACTGGAATATGCAGATATTTTGATACTTTGGGCAAATCCCGCACCGCCGCCAACAATTCATCACTCATTCCCGTCGGATAATTCGTAACAAACTTAATTCGCCGTAAACCGCTCACCTCCGAACTCATATAAAGTAAATCCGAAAGCCGAACAACTCCGGCAGAAATATTGCACGTTATGTTTTGGGGCAATTGATCATCAGTATACTCAAGCTGTTTTAAAATTCCCGAAGCTGAACACGCAAGCGTAGCATCGCGAAGCGGTTGCTCACGGGCGAAGCCTATTGCCCATGCCGGCTTCGGTATGTCTGGATTTTTTTGTGCAATAATGTACTTGTAAGAGTTGACGGTTTGTCCGATGAATGTGATTTCTTGTACGCCTTGATCGGCAAGTTGGCGTACTTCGTTTAAAATTTCTACCGGCGAACGGCTTTGCTCCGGTCCCCTAACCTTCGGCACAATACAATACGCGCAAAATTTATCACAACCGAACATCACCCGAACCATCGCTTGAAAACGATTGCTTCGCGTCTCAACATTGCGCTCAGGATCAAATAATCTGAAACTCTCAATAACCGCCAAATGTTTTGCCTTCACACGTTGCAAACTTACCAACACTTCCGGCGCAATTTGCTCTCCGCCGCTCTTGCCCTCAAGCAACCGATAAACCGTTTCCGCCAACAAATCCAATTGCCCTGGTCCCAAAACAAGATCAACATGCGGCGCACGTTTTATAATTTTGTCCTGATCCCTCTGCGCCATACAACCAATAACGCCAATCACCCCAAACGGCTTTCGCAATTTCCATTGCTTCAACCTTCCAATCGCACTGTAAATTTTGTCTTCGGCGTGTTGCCGGATGCTGCAAGTGTTAAAAATGATCACGTCCGCCGCCGTCTTCTCCACCGCTTGCCCCAACCCCGCACGAATCAAACCCGTCGCCGCAAGCTCACTATCAAGCCGATTCATCTGGCAACCAACAGTCTCAATAAAAAAAGTGTACATAAATTATTTGTGTTATACCGTAGCCGGTAAGACGATAGGCTTCTTTACTTTTTCTTGTTTTTTCTTTTATAAACCGGCGGCGGAAATTCGGTGAAATTCAAGCTATTATCTTCCGCGTGTACATCGTTTTTTTGAATTAAGTCGGGGGCAAATGCGGAAGTTGTCTCGGTAAATTCACCGGCAAAAAAATCGGCGGTTTGTTGCGGAGGGACAATTGATTCGAGGATGTTTGTCAAATTTTGTTCGTTTGGGTTATTGTTGGATTCGGGCGGAGTGATGGTTGGCGGTTCTGTTTCGGAATTGTCCACAACTTTCGCAACGGCGAGCAAAGAATTGAAATCGAAATTTTCACCCAAGATTTCGGCGGCGGTTTGTGAGATATTTTGCGGAGTGGCAGTTGCGTTACTATTTTCGTATTCGTTGGGCAAGTTGACGAAATCTATTTTGTTGTTTTCATCGGACGCATTCGCCGCCTCGTCAAACTCGGCTTCAAAATTATCAACAGTATTATTTTCGTTTTTGTAATTATTTTCGGGGTTGGTGTTGTTTTGATTTTGGTTTGGCGGTAAGCCGAGGGGATTTTGTTGTTCGTGCGTAGTTGTTTGGGTTTGGTCGAACAACGGGTCGAGTTGTGGGTCAAATTGGGTTGGGTCGAAGGGCAAATCGAAAATCGAGGTTGGGTTTTCTGATGCTGCAAGATAATCTATCTGCTCGGCAAAATCAGACGGCACATCCGAAATCGTGTCACTCAACATATTGCTGATAATTTCGTCAACCTTGTACTCTGGCTGATCTTCTTTGTTCTCGGTCATGTTGTCATTTTGCTCAATTTTGTTTTCGTTTCCGTTGTCCGTCTCCACAATTTCGTTGCCCGCAAACTCATTATCCGCAACTTGAACATCAACAGGAACGGGATCAGCTTCAATATTGTCGTCTATTTCAATTTCGGCGGGAATGGAAACAGGGGCGGGATCGGTAATTGTTTGGAGTTGTGGGATTTCGGCGGGTGGTGGTTCGGAATTTATTTCGGCGGTGTTATTCTTGCCGGGTTGTTGCGGGGCTTCGTTTTGTTGGGTGTTTTGGGGTTGTGTGGTTTCGTTTTCTGTTTTTGGGGTGCTGTCGGGAGTTTCGGTTTTTTTATTGTTTTCGTTTTCTGTTTCTTTTTTTCTTTCTTCGTCCTCTTCGTTCTGTGCGGCTTGTTGTTCGGCGGCTTGCAATTTTCTACGCTTATTCAAGTCCTCCAAATACCACTCGCGCAAAAACATCGCCAACGCCGCCCCAACCGCAGCTTGAACAAGCATTGTCAAAAAAAGTACAAACAAATAAAAATACACTTTTCAAAAAACAGTCATCCACAAAAACATCCAACCATCCCCACAAAAACCAAAGAACCAACACAAAACCGCCACCTCAGATTGCCACAATTAGAACAGATTTTTCCCGCAAAACCAGCCACACGACAAAACAAGATCAAATAATAGACAAAAGATAAATTTTTTTCATTTGTGGTTTTTCATAAGTTCCACTTTGTATGACAAGAACTCCATATTCGAAAGAAAGATATACTCAAGCTGTTTTGAAATTCCCGAAGCGGAACACGTAAGCGTAACAATGTGAAGCGGTTGCCCAAGGGCGAAGCCTATCGCCCTACCGGCTACGGTATAAACACAGTTTAAAAATTAGCACGCAGATGACGCAGATTTATATACTCAAGCTGTTTTGAAATTCCCGAAGCGGAACACGCAAGCGCAACAACGTGAAGCGGTTGCTCAAGGGCGAAGCCTATCACCCTACCGGCTACGGTATAACAACCATCACAAAAGTGAATTTTTAAAAAATACTATTTGCCAAAAATTGCCAAAAACAAATTATCTCAAATTCGGTCGATAATACTCAAGCTGTTTTAAAATTCCTGAAGCTGGACACGCAAGCGCAACAACGTGAAGCGGTTGTTCATGGGCGAAGCCTATCGCCTTACCGGCTACGGTATAGTTAGCTACTTTTTCAATATTATTCCTCAACGTTGCAAAAACTTTATCGCGTTCTCCCTCCGGCACAAGCCCAAAATATAACGGGGACTTCTAAAAACCTCTCCAAATATCAACAAGCCCCCCCCCTTTTTTCAACGGTAAAATTTGTTAAATGCGAGGTTTTTAGAAGTCCCCCCCACTTATTCCTATCTCTCCATCGGTCAAAAAAATTTTTATTTTTCTGAAATGGGTATTGCGTTTTGTGAGAGATTGGTTTATACTCTAACGGGCTGATGGTCGATTTGCGTTTGATTGTGGTGAATTCGATTTGGTTTTGTGCTATGTTGAATTTCGCCGCGTTTAGATGGTCGTTTATTGTGCTGGTAATTTATTTTGTTTTGCCAATGGAATAATGATTACTGTACAATAATTTTACAAATATTTATCAATTCCAGTAACAAACAAAATTATGGAGGCGAAAATGAAAAAGACAAATTCAATGTTAAGTTTGGTCAATGCCGGAGTCAATGTTAATATTGACGTTACAGCAAATGTTAAATTAGGCAACGGGGGGGGGGGGGGGGGGAAATTTAATATTGGAATTAAAAATTAAAAATTTAAAAATTTTTAAAAAAATTCGTAAATTTTTAATTTTTAATTCAAATATTACATATCCCCCCCCCCCCCCCCCCCGTTGCCTAATTTAACATTTGCTGTAACGTCAATATTAACATTGACTCCGGCATTGACCAAACTTAACATTGAA
>JAIRWK010000225.1 GCA_031268995.1 Planctomycetaceae bacterium | reverse complement strand
ACACATCAAAATGGGACTTTTTGTGTAAAAATGCCCTAAAAACGGCTGAAAGCGGTTGGGTTTAGGTCGAATAGAAAAACTAGGGCAAGACTGGATTTGGGCTCTGCGTAACATGAGTTCTTAATGGTAGACACGAAATGCGTAACATGAGTGAGTGTGTCAAAAAGACGATTCATTATTGTGCTCTAAAAACCCGCAAAGAGAAACGCAAAAGTGCGATCAGCAAGAATGAAATGATGCGGTCAATGATCGCTCAAGCTGTTGAGCAACAATATCTTGTGTTTCGATATGTGTTAGCCAATAGTTGGTTTTCGTCGTCGGATAACATGCTTTTTATCCATAAATTAGGGAAGTATTTTTTGATGGATACGAAGAGCAACCGCTTATGTATGTTCGCGACATCCGACCGTAATAAAGGTCAGTGGAGCAGTTTAGACAAATTACCGCTCACGCCGGAGCAACCCGCCAAAGTATGGCTTAAGGACTTGGAGATACCGGCTCTTTTATGCAAACTCGTCTTTATACCGTAGCCGGTATGGGCGATAGGCTTCGCCCCAGAGCAACCGCTTCACGTTGTTGCGTTTGCGTGTTCAGCTCCATGAATTTTAAAGTAGCTTGAGTTATTATCTTGCAAGAATCTCTCCCAATCTGCGTTTTCTGCGTGCTATATTTTTTTGAGGGACATTAGGGACAAAACAAGACATAGCCCTGAAATAAAATTACCACTAATGCCCTAAAGAATACCGTAGCCGGTAGGGCGAAGCCTATCGCCTTACCGACTGCGGTATGAGAAACTTCGTTGGTTTATTTGGGGGTGTTTACTAATGTTTCTAGTTCTTTTATTTTCGGATTTACGGCAAGGACTTTTCCATCTGGGGCAATGACAATTAAAGCTGGTATTGACAAAACGCCGTAGTTTCGCGCAAGCGTTGAATTGGAACCGATGCGTATTTGAGTCCAATTCATTCGTTTTTGTCTTTTCAGAAAATCTAGGACGGTTTTGTCTTCGTTGTCCAGACTCGCACCAACCAAAACAACATTTTTATTATCCTTGTATTTTTCGTAGAAGCTCGTTAATTCTGGTAGTTTTGCCAGACAAGGACCGCACCATGTTGCCCAAAAATCTAGGATTACAATCTTGCCGCGATAGTTCGAAAGTTTAATCGTTTCCGCCTCGCCCTCCGCCTTCAAACGCTGCAACTCAAAATCCGGCGCATCCGCTCCAACAGAAATCAAACGAATAAGCGGTCTTGATTTCTCAAGCGTAATAGTGCCTTGATCCAATTGTTTTGCCGATTGCCCTGCGGGAGTTTCCGGTATGGTTATTGATTTTGAGGCGTTGCCGATTTGTTCACCGGTACCGCATTGATCCGGCGGCGGCAGTGAATCGAGTTCAGCGGTCAAATCCCAATCTCCTGCCGGAACATCTTCCAAACAGAAATTTCCGTCAGGATCAACCGCACAATTTACATATTCGACTACCGATTCCTTTTCTTCAAGAAGACGAATTCTTTCAACCCGCTGAAGTTCCTGAATCAATGCTTCGATTTCGACAATCCTTTTTCCGTCTTTTGTCGTATTTTTCCATTCGTTGTACAGTTTTTCTCGGATTTTGTCGTCAGATTCTGCCTTAATTTTGTCGGGAATCAATTTTTGCCATTCCTCAGACAATTCATTTATCTGCTTCGATACATATTGCTCTTCTTTGGATTTGGACGTTAGTCTAACTATTGCAAAATTCCAATCCGGCACAACCCCAAAATCACTCGGAACCGCCAACTTGCCCACAACCACACAACCAACCCCGCCAACTTGAACCTTGACCGTTTCACCTTCGGAAACATTGACGAATTTTCCGTTAGACATTGTACTCATACTGGCACCTTCGCGAACAGCGAAATCAATCTCGAAACCAACTCGAAATTTTTTCGGCGGAACCCGTCCGAAAACAAATTTACCGTCTTTATCGCTTACCGTTCTATAATCGTACCAAGCATGCGGTTTGGAATTGTCATGAATGCGGTCAATTATACTCAAAGACAACTTCCTCGATTTAGCGGCGTTCTCACCGATTTTCGCAATTCCTTCGATTTTTGCCCACTCGCCCAACTTTATCGTACGGTCGCCCTTCTCATGATCCGATTTGGCAACTTCGGCATACCCAGATGAATGCAAAACAAACAATTTGTAATCTGCCTCTTTCGTTTTGTTCACCGGTTGCGCTGAATTATTGCCCGCAACATCATCGTTACCAATCGCCGGAAGCGTGAATCGTCCCTCCGAATTGGTCGATGTTGCAAAATCGGATCCGCTACCATACAGCAGACCATCTTGGATGTACGGCGAAAATTTTTCGTGAGCCAACGCAACCGTCGCGTTTTTAACCGGTTTTCCGTTTGGGGCAAGAACAATTCCGGTAATTAAACGTTTCGGTTCATCTGTCTCCTCCGCAAGCGCAAATTCCAAAACGACCTCTTTTTGGTCAACATCAATCTCGCCGGACAACTTCGCCGCATAGCCGCTTGCCGCAACTTTCAAAAAAAAGTTACGATCCTCATCGGGATAATTAAACTCGAACTCGCCGTTTTTGCCGAACTTCTGCCCGTAAGTATCAAAATGATATCTATCCGAAGAATTGAACTGGATGGCGTGATGAATTTCGAATTTCGGTATTGGCTTATGCGTTTTAGCGTCGAAAACCTTGCCCGTAACTTTCAGCGAAGGTTTCGTCGTGAACGTTTTTTCTTCGCCGGTTATGATGGTTTGTTCTCGCAACGTTTTATACTTCACCGCATCCTTACCCGTAGGCAAGATGTCAACCACAACCTCATCCGCCGGCGCGTTTCGCCAAATAAACCAACCGTCCGCGCCCGTTTTGTCTTGACCTTCATTAAATAACGGCAACAGCCGCTTGTTACGCCAACTCTCCACAAAAAACCGCACATCCGCAACCGGCTTGCCCTCGACATCAACAACCCGTGTCTTGATCGTGTTACCCTTCTTGAGCGTGAAATCAACCGACGGCATCCCCGCTTTGACCCACAACCCACTTTTCAGATCGGGAGCAAAACCATCCGCAGTAACTATTATCCATTGTTCTCGCCCATCCGCCCAGTTCTTAACTTCAAAGCACCCGTCCTCATCGACATTTATTTTTTGATGCTCGTGATTGCTGGACACCGTGCCGTGAACAATCGCGTTTTTAATCGGTTTGCCCGATTCATCCTTAATTTGTCCTTTGACAACTACGCCGCGATCTATTTCCAATTTACTCGCAAATTTGCCATCGGAATTCGCGGAGAATTGGGACAACTGCGTCTTTTTGACCGTCCGCTTAAAATTCGGATGCTCAATCGCAATATTCGTAATACTATCCAAAAACTCCACCGGAACATAACCACAACTCCAATAACCGTCCTTGTCCGTAACCGCCTCAGCAGAACAATAGAAAGCATCTAATTTAATCCGCTGGCGGTTTGCCCATGAAAAAGAAAACGAAACCTTCACGCCCGCAACCGGCTTGCCAGCATCATCCACAACAATACTGCCAACCGTTTCAGCTTCATCAAGATTGAAGGTGTATTCGTTTGGAACGGGATCAGTTTTGGAGTCTTTCCATTCCGCGTAGAACGGAGTGAAACCAGCGGTTTTAACGTTGACATTAAAACTAGTCATGTTATCGTCCGGCTCAAACGGAATCACCGCAACACCATTTTTGTCCGCATTAAATTCATACCTGCGGCTCTTCCAATTCTTCGGCTTCGGATTCGACCAAGCTAACGCCGAAGCATTCGGAATCGGCTTGCCCGCAGGACCCAAAAACTTCAACGTAATCGAAGCAACTGCTTCCGTCTTCTTTTCCGTGTTGTCCGCCCCATCTTGAGCGTTACACACAACCGCGAAAACATTCAAACAAATCAACAAACAAACGATTCTCTTAAACATAATCTCACTATCTCCTGTTAATGGTTATACGACACACTCGGTTATAGGTTTCGCCCTTACGCCAGAGCCACAACAACTTACAGAATAACACAAACCAAACCAAAAGAAATCCCCCACATCCGTAACTGATATACCGTAGCCGGTAGGGCGAAGCCTCGCCTTATCGGCTACGGTATAATATTTTTTAACAGTTTTATGTTATTTTTTTTAGTGTTACGACAACGAGTTGCGGTGGTGCGAAGAAGCGTAGAGGGACACAGCTTGTTCCGATTCCGTTGGAGATTATGACTCGGACTTTTGAATTTTTGAATGGTTTGACGAGTCCGGTAATGAACTTTTTTTGGACAACTCTTATCGGCGCATAAAGTCCAAAAAACGTCAGTTGCCCGCCATGAGAATGACCGGATAAAATTAGGTCAATTTCGTTTCGTTGTTCTTTGGTCAAACTGTCCGCAATATCTGGATTGTGCGAAACAATAATTGTGAAATGACTGTCGTTAATCTTTCGCTGCATTGGCACAAACGACGGCTTGCCCACCCAACAATCATCCAACCCGCCAAGCAATATCCGCGAACCATTGCGCATCAGCCAATACGAACGATTCACCATCGGACGTATTTTCACCTCACGCATTGCCGCCAACGTTTTCGCCCGCTCCGAATCATGGTTGCCGAGGACGCCGTAAACGCCCAACGGTGCCGAAAAATGTTTAAACACGGAAAAACACCGCCGAATCGCCTCAACATCCTCGTTGTCACAATAGTCGCCGCCAAGAAGTATCAAATCCGGCGATTGCTCTTGAACGAGTTGAACAGTTTGCTCAAGAAGATCATAAGCACAACAACTCCCATAATGCGTGTCAGAAACAAACGCAATCCTCATTCCATCAAACGCCGCCGGAAGATTTACAGACGCAATCGTATATTTCTTGACCTGAATCCAATACGGCTCAATAAAAAAAGCATAATTGAACAACGCCCCGCCCAATAAACCACCACCGGCAATCGTCGAAAGCAATACCCGACGATTAAACTTCATGTCATACCAACATTGCCCCAAAAACTTAAAATCAAAAAACAACTCCGCAAAATTAGAAAACTTCGAGGATTTGAGAAACTTGAATTTAGTACTCTCTTGCAATTCAGGACTCTCCGTTTGATTCTGGGCAATAGATAATTGAGAGAAAAAATTATTCATCGTAAAAAAAATAATATAACGACACCGGTATGGGCGGCAGGCTTCGCCCTTGAGCAACCGCTCACGTTGTTGCGATTGCCTAACGCTCTGCGTTGCGGGTTTATACTGTAGCTGCTATGAAATTCATTTTTTTAAGACAGGATAATAACAAAATCCTGTCTACCCTGCTATCCTGTAAATCCTGTCAAAAAAATAAAAACTGAATTTCATAGTGCGATGAGTATACCGCAGTTTCAGGAATTTTAAAACAGCTTGAGTATACTTTAAATTTCTGACGGGAATTCTACGAATGGTGATTTTTCTTTTTTGCTATCTTCGGCGTGTATTGACACGATTACGATGTTGTGTAGGTTAGCGAAATCGACTACATCTTGTCGGTCGATGAAGATGGTTTTATCTGCTTCGATTGCCAATGCTCTTGCGCCGGATTCGTACATTGTTTTTAGGGTGAGCAATCCGAATGTTGGTACATCGAACCGCATATCTTGTTGAGGTTTAGCGACTTTGATAACGGTGAACCCTTTTGCTTGGCTGAGAGAGCCGGCGCGTCTTATGCATTCGTCGGTTCCTTCTATTGCTTCGACTGCCAATATTGCCTGATTTCGCACGCAGACGCTTTGACCAATATCGAGCCGTCCCATTTCTTTTGCAATCAACCAACCAAAACAAATATCTTTCCATTCCGCAGCGTTTGGTCCGCGGCGTGTCAACTTCTGGCGTTTCACAAGTAATTCCGGTATAAGATCAGTGCCGGGTAAAAGTTTAATATTATTCTCTGCAAACGCCTCAACTACCGCCGTTAAGAGCGTATCATCGCGTAAATCTTTTTTTCGTGTAATAAACATCGGCAAAAATTTACGTATCGTGTAAAAATCGGGCAATTGCCGCCATACAAAATAGGGGTGTAGCAGTAATTTTTTATTGATTTTGCCAGCCATTGTGCCGTATGTCAAGTCGTGTTTGTGAAAAAAGTTGAAGGCTGTTTGTAGTTTACCGAGACCGAGCGGCTGCCATGCGTCGCAAATATTACGCAATATTGAATCCGCGTGATTAGTTATACCGAGACAATAAACTTTTGCCCCGCGCTGTTTCAACGCCTCCGCAAGATAAACAGGATAACGCCCCCAACCAGCTATAAGCCCCACACGATCACCACTGCAAGATAACAACTCATCCATTAAAAATCCCTTTTTTCTTTTCGTGTCTTTCGTTCTTTTTGTGCCTTTCATGTTAAAAATCTCACCTAAAAAACCCCTCTCCGTGTTCTCTGTGGTTACACTCAAGCTACTTTAAAATTCACGGAGCTGAACACGCAAGCGCGGCAACGTGAAGTGGTTGTTCAGGGGCGAAGCCTATCGCTTTACCGGCTACGGTTAAAATTCCCCTTTTCTTTATTGTCCGTTGTTTGTGGGCGGATTATGGTTTGGTGGTGGTTGTGTGTTGGCGGGTTCTGTTGTTGTGGTGTGTGGGTTAGGGGTTGGCGGGTAATTGGGCGGGGTTGGATTTACGGCGATGTTACTGTTTAGGTTGGGGTTTGTATTTGCGAGGTAGCTAGTGTTATTATTTTCGGCGATTCTATTTTTGAAGTCGTCATTAGGTTTGTGATCGGATCGCATCATGACGAAGGTAAAGAGCAGCAATGAAATCAGCATCATGACCATAACCATCAACACCGCCCCTACAACGACGACAAGCCACAACGGCACATGTTGCGGCAACTGGATAGACTGTGGTTGTTGGGGCGGTTGTGGTTGTTGTTGTGGGAAGTTTTGGGGAAATGGTTGTTGAATGTTTTGTTGTTGCATATTTGGCATTTGTTGTACGGGCGGTTGTTCTGATATTGTATAATTTGTAGCCATAATGGTTTCTGGTCTCCATGTTTTGTTATCGTTGATACCGTAGTTTGGTCCCATATCTGAGTTTTTGTTTGGTCTTATGATTTGGGCTTGCGGCGGGTTATTGGGGTCTGTTGCGAGGACACCCGGAAAGGTTGATGAGCCTGTTTTTTGGGGTGGTCTTTCGGTCATTGTTTTGACTAGATCTTTGCATGATTCGAAGCGTTCGCTACGTTTTTTTGCCAATCCTCTTAGAATTGCTTCGTTCATGTAATCGGGGATACCTGAGATTTTTTTTGGTCGGTCGCGTAGTACGCATTCGCGCAATATTGCCACATCGTTACTGTGGAAAGGCGGAGTACCTGCGAGCATTTCGTAGGCGGTTGCGGCGAATGCGTATTGGTCTGTTCGTGCGTCTTGGAAGCGTCCGCGCCATTGTTCGGGTGCCATGTAGGGGCGTGTTCCGACGACTCCCATAACTATTGTTTCGCTGACTTCTACCATACTTGCGCGTATTTCTTCGGCGAGACCGAAATCGATGATTTGGATTCCATCTTCGCGGCTAACCATTATATTTTGTGGTTTGATGTCGCGGTGGATAACTCGTTTTGAGTGTGCGTAGTCAAGAGTTTTGGCGATAGTCCAAAGAATTTCCAGCAATTCGTTTGTGGGAACGCCGCCGTATTTAGCGATTCGTCTTCGGCGGTATTCGTCGAGAGTAACGCCGTTGACGTATTTCATAACAACGAACAATCCGTGTTCTGAATCGTTTGAGAGGCTGTAGACGGGGCAAATATGTTGGTGTTGTAGAGAGTGGATACGTTGGAAGGATGCGCGTACCATTTCGACGGCGCGTTTAACGTTTTGTACTTCTTTGGGGACAAATTTGACAACGACCTGACGGTTAGCAACTTGATCGAATGCTTTCCATGCTTCACCCATACCGCCGCGTCCGAGTAGTCGTTCTAATCGAAAGCTGCCGCCCAAGATTGTACCGGGTTTATATGAGCCTTCTTCTTTAGCGATGTTGCTGCCGCTGCTGCCATGATGTGCAACTCCCGAACTTCCGTAGTCAATTGTGGCGTTGACTGCGCTGGAAGCCGAAGATGACATCTTGTAACCGTCGTCCGAATTTCTGTCCTCGTGTCCAGAGAACATATTGTTTGCGGGGATGATTGCGGGTATATCGTTTGATTTGCTCATGTTGTTTTTTGACAATTAAAAAAATTTTTACCAGCTTGGCAAAAAACACTTATGGAAACTTCCAAAAACAGTTTTTTTTGCGGAAGGTTTTTTATGTACTGGAGCTGTTTTAAATTTCCCGAAGCTGGACACGGAAGCGCAACAACGTGAAGCGGTTATTCAAGGGCGAAACCTATTGCCCATACCTGCTTCGATACAATTTTCCTGCTGTTGTTTTGGTTTTGAGTTGTTCGATCATATTTTTTGTTGCGTTTTCTAGTGCGAGTTCCCATTTTTGTTCGCCGTATTTTGATTTGTGTGGTTCGTTTTTGTAGGCGTAAAGTAATCCTCTTGAGTTATTGATGATTGCGCCGAGTCCGTTTTGGTCGAAGGCGGGGGCGACATCTTCGGCGGTTGCGCCTTGGTTTCCGAAACCCGGCACGAGCAGCCAAGCTGATTTTAGGATTTCGCGGAGTGCGGCTATATCTTTTGACCAAGTTGCGCCGACGACTGCGCCGACTGCGCCGTATTGTTCGTGTTGTGTGGGGTCTGGGTTAGTGGTTTGGGCGGCGAGTTTTTGGACGTAGTGGGCAACGTGTTGGTAAATGGTTTTTTGGTCGGATGTCAAATTTTGGAACAATGTGCTTCCTTGATTTGAGGTTTTGACTAGTACAAAAATTCCGGCGTTTTGTTTGGTTGCGGTTTTGACGAATGGTTCGATTGAATCGCTACCCATGTAGGGTGATACTGTCATTGCGTCTGCTCCCCAAGCTGAATTTTTGCCCAATATTCCTGTTGCGTACAATTCGGCGGTTGAGCCGATATCGCCGCGTTTACCGTCGAATATTGTGATCAAGCCTTTTTCGGTCGCGTATTTGATAATGTTATCGAGGGCAACCATTCCGTAGGATCCGTAGCGTTCAAAACATGCGGCTTGCAATTTGACCGCCGGCACGAGCAACGCGACAACATCTATAACTTCGCAACAAAAACGTTGCAAAACCGCCGAAACCCGCCCAAGATCGCTATGATCAACACCAGCCCTCATGCTTTCAGGCAGCAAGTCAAATTTCGGATCAAGCCCAACAAGTACCGGTGTACCTTTGGCTAAAACTGCTTTTGTTAGTAATTGGGAAAAAGTCATAAACTCCACATTCTATGCTAAAACAAAATTATGAATAGTGGGCGAGTGGTATTGTGCCTTACTGCATTGCAGAGAATTTCTAAAAAATACCATTACACTCAAGCTGTTTTGAAATTCCGGTAACCGTTCGCACTAATCGTTCACAGAACAGATTTTTAAACGCGAAACACGCGAAAGATCACGAAAAGTCGCGAAAAATAGTTTCGTGTTCTTTCGCGGAAATTTCGTGTATTTCGCGTTAAAAAACAATTTCTATCACCGCACAAACGAAAAACCGTGTGAATGGTTACAAATTCCCGAAGCTGAACACGGAAACGCAACAACGTGAAGCGGTTGTTCAATACGGTATATCTGGTAATTATGCCGTGTCTCTTTTGTCTTCTATGTCCCATTTGTCCCTAAAAAATTCCTCCCCAAAACATAAACGGACGGTAGATTATACTGCAAACTATGTAAAAATGCACGACTAAAAATGCCAAAAAGTCAATTTCGTTGGAGAATGTGATAAAAAGCGGCGAGTGCAGACAGTGCAGATTGAGGTATGCTCGCAGATTTTCGGGGGCAAAGCCTACCACCCTACCGGCTTCGGTATATTATTAGCGAACATTTGCGTTTTTATTCGTGTGTTTCGCGTTGAAAAATATTTGTAACTATTCAGTCGATAGAATTTTTATCAACCACAGAGTTCACAGAGTTCACAGAGGTGAATTTTAAATACGAAAATATACGAAAGAGTTGAAAATGAAATTTTCGTCTATTTCATTTTCAAAAAAATTATCTCTGTGAACTCTGTGGTTATTTAAAAGCAACTGAATAGTCACAAATATTTGAACACAAAAAACACAGAAATTACCGAAAAAACAAAACATAGATTTCTGTATACTCAAGCTACTTTAAAATTCCCGAAGCTGAACACGCAAGCGCAACAACGTGAAAATGATTTATACCGTAGCCGGTAGGGCGAAGCCTATCGCTTTACCGGCTGCGGTATAGTGCGTTTTCGATTGCGTTGATAGCTTGTTTTTTTAATTCTTTGAATGGCAAGTTTGAAGTTGCTCCGGCGGCTTTTTTGTGTCCGCCTCCATTGAACAATGCGGCGATTTTATTGCAATCGAGTTCGTTACGGCTTCGGAAGCTGAGTTTGAATTTATTGTTATTGAGTTCGGTGATTAGCAAGGAGACTTGTGAATTTTTTATTTTTAGTAGCATACTTGAGATGCCGTCTGTTTCGGAGTCTAGTGCGCCGGTGGTATTGAAGTCGTCGAGGGTGATATTTGCAAACATTAGTTTTCCGTCGAGGTGTGATTCAACATTGGCGAGGGTTTTTCCGACCAATCGAATACGTCCGATGGATTCTTGTTCGTAGATTTCTCTGTAAACTTTTGCGGGGACGACACCGGCGTTGACTAATTGTGCGGCTATTTTGTAGGTATTGCTATTAACGTTGGCGTAGGCGAACCAACCTGTATCGGACACGATTGAGGTGAACAGTGCGAGGGCGGCTTCGTAGTTTAGTTCTGTTTGGAGCGCGTTAGCAGCGCGGACAACTATGATTCCTGTTGCTTCTGCTGATGGGTCAACGAAGCGTTCGGCGTTTAGGTCGTTCCATGATTCGTGGTGATCGAGAACGATTTTTTTTGCGTTGGATTCGCGGATAATTTGTTCCATGTTACCGAGCTGTTGCCAAACGCCCGTATCAAGGACGATGATCAAATCAATATCGGGCAACCAATCGTGTGATTCTTTTGGTTTTTCTTCAAGTCCTGTAACCAGATTTTGCGGGTCGAGAAATTTGAGTGTTGGCGGCAAGGGGTGATGATTTAGGATGTGGACATTTTTACCGAGACCTGTGAGGATGTGGTACATTGCAAGTTCGCTGCCGATGCAATCGCCGTCGGGTCTTCGGTGTGCTGTCAAGAGAATTTTATTAGAGGCTTTGATAATTTCCGTAAAGCGTTGCCAATCTATCCGGCAATCCGTATTATCAATATGTGAGCTGCACGATTCCATGTTTTTCACCTTTATATACCGTAGCCGGTAGGGCGATAGGCTTCGCCCTTGAACAACCGCTTCACGTTGTTGCGTTTGCCTAACGCTTTGCGTTGCAGGTTTACCGTAGCTTCAGGAATTTTAAAACAGCTTGAGTATATCACCGCACAAACGCAAAACCGTGTGAACGGTTACAAGAAACTAATCCTTTAGTTCGGATTCGTCTATTGATTTAAATATTTGGTTTTTTGTTTTTGGTTTATTTTGTGTGGGGTTTTGGTGTGCGGCGATCAATTCTGCTTGTCGGGAGAGGGTCATAGCGTATTCGATTTGTTGTGGCGAGAACAAGGGGACGGTGTACATGGAGTCGACTCGTGTTTTGATTCTTTTTGAGGCGATTTCGTTCCAAGACATATTATTTGAGAAGTGCCAAATAGCGGCTTGGGCAGCCCATTGATCGACTTTACCTGATGCGACCAGTGAGCAGAGTACGTTGACTTCTGGTTTATTGGTGAAGGTATTGAGTGGTTTGATTTGGTATTTTATGCTTTGTCTGGGTTCTTTTTTACCGTATTCGAGGCAAATGGTTTTGACGTTGTGTTTAACTGTTTTTTCGGGCGGCAAGCTGTACAATCCGCCGCCGTAACCTCCACCGCCGTATCCGCCGCCGCCGTAGCCTCCTCCGCCGTAACCGCCGCCTCCGCCGTAACCGCCGCCGACGGTCTGGTTTTGATTATTACTACTACTGTTTGATGTAGAGGTGGTATCGGTTGAGCGTGTGGTGGAGGGCAAGGTGTCTGCCATTGGCGATTCGGGTTGTGCGTTGTAGGGGACACCTGCAAAAGTGCTGGGCAATCGTAGGAGGAGATTTTTTCGGGTATTATTTTTGATGGTAACTTGTCCGTTGAGTGAATTTTTTTGTGTCAAGGTAACGTTGATTTTTCCTGAGTCGATTGCTGAGAAGAAGTCAACTGTTTCCGAATTGCCAACATTATCAGCTCTCAATATTGAGTTCAAGGACAACGGCAAACAAACCGGAAGAATTGCCAACAACACTGTAAAACAAATTCTCAATGTCATATTTATGCCGAAGCCGGTATGGGCGATAGGCTTTGCCCTTGAACAACCGCTTCGCGATGCTGCGCTTGCGTGTTCAGTTTCGGGAACTTCAGAACAGCTTGAATATGCTAGTACGGTTTCGGAACTTTTCGAACCGTTTAGGCAGAGTAGATTTTTCATAAACAAGTAACCCTCAATTTATTGGCAGCGTACCGTATCCGGTATGCCTCTATATATCTAAAAAAGTGCTGGAGCTGGCCACAACAAACAATGTCGTGTGAGGGGCTATTGCCTACTTGCCCTACCAGCTCCGATATAAGTTTACACGATTTTTACGAGTCTGTCCAACAAAAATCTCAAGAAACCCAAAAATTCCAAAAAACCCAACCGCTACAAAACGGATAATCGGCTTAAATGTTATATTGATAACTCATGTTACGCATCGGTGATGAGTATACTCAAGCTACTTTGAAATTCTTGAAGCTGCGGTAAACCTGTAACGCAGAGCGTTAGGCAAGCGCAACAACGTGAAGCGGTTGTTCAAGGGCGAAGCCTATCGCCTTACCGGCTAATGATCCTGTCCCGCTAGGGACGATATGTTGGTAGAAAATAATGTTTATACTGTAGCCGCTATGAAATTCATTTTTTGTAACTATTCAGTTGCTTTTAAATAACCACAGAGAACACAGAGTTCACAGAGGTGAATTTAAAATACGAAAATATACGAAAGAGTTGAAAATGAAATTTTCGTCTATTTCATTTTCAAAAAAATTATCTCTGTGAACTCTGTGCTCTCTGTGGTTATTTAAAAGCAACTGAACGGTTACGGAATTTTAAAGTAGCTTCAGTATACCAAAATTTCGTCCCTAACGGGACGGGGAAAATACGTCTGGTTATCACCGATGCGTAACATGAGTTGATAACTCATGTTATACTTAAGCTGTTTTAAAATTCCCGAAGTTACGGTATACCGGCTTTGGTATATTTACACGAGTATTCTGAGCAATACGAGGGACACGATTTCTATGTCGAATGGTTTTGGGAGGAAGTCATCTGCGCCGAGTTTTAGACCTTTGATGACGTTTTTGGCATCGCTTTCGGTTGAGACGAGGACGAAGGGGGTGCCGTCGTACCATTGTTCTTGCATTAGTTTGAAGCAGAATTCGAAGCCGTCCATTACGGGCATGCTTATATCGGAGAAGATGATGAGGGTTTCGGGCAATGAGTTTTGCAATTTTTCGAGGGCAATTTTTCCGTTGACGGCTTCGGTTACGGTGAAGCCGAGTTCTTCGAGGATATTTCGGAAGATGCGGCGGGTGGGGACGGAGTCATCAACGATGATGGTTTTTGGGGATGGCGGCAGGATTTTTCTTATCTTTTGTGAGGGCGACAATGAATCGGGCAACTGTTCATTTATTATTTTTGTGGGCATGGACAAATATATTCGGTTGTGTACAATTCACCGTTTTGTTATTTTGGGCGGCGGTGATTTGTACGGTTTGTAATTTATACTCAAGCTGTTTTAAAATTCACGAAGCTGAACACATAAGCGTAGCATTCGTGAAGCGGTTGTTCAAGGGGCGAAGCCTACCGCCTATACCAGCTCCGACATATTACATCATAACTCATGTTACGCAAGAGTCCATATTCGGTTGTCCCGCTATACACAATATGATTGTCCCTTCGTGGCAAAAATCGTAAGGGCAACCAGCAATAACGTAGGGCAACGCCCTACGTTATTATCGGTTTTTTCCTACGCTAATGCTTGTTGCCCTTTCAGGGCATTAGTTTTAGAGTAATTATAATCGCGGCACAACACATTACGTTATAAATTCCAAAATAGAATCGCCCCAAAGGGGCAACCGGCAATAACGTAGGGCAACGCCCTACGTAACGAATTCCGCCCTACGTAACGAATTCCGAAACATACAAGCCCTGAAAGGGCGAAAGCATCATGTCACAATCACTTTCAAAAGTTTGTGTTCATATTACATTTAGTACGAAATATCGTTTACCGATAATTGATGATTCCATAAAGAAAAGGTAACTATTCAGTCGAATGATTTAATTTATTTTTTAAACCGCGAAATACGCTAAAAGAGCACGAAAGATCGCGAATAATTTAGTTTCGCGTCTTTTCGCGTAAATTTCGTGTGTTTCGCGGTAAAATAAAAAAATAAAAATCAAACGACTGAATAGTTACAAGAAAAGTTTATGGGAATACATTGGCGGTATTTGTAAAAAATTAGAATGTCATCCAATCCGCGTCGGCGGATACAACGATCATATCCATATTTGTTGTTTTTTGTCAAAAAAAATAAC
>JAIRWK010000215.1 GCA_031268995.1 Planctomycetaceae bacterium | reverse complement strand
GCTAAAAGAGCACGAAAGGTCGCGAATAATTTAGTTTCGCGTCTTTTCGCGTAAATTTCGTGTGTTTCGCGGTAAAATAAAAAAATAAAAATCAAACGACTGAATAGTTACTATTTTTTATCGTTGCGCCCAAAAAAAATTTTTGGGCAAATGGACACGGTGGACATTAAGGACAAAGTTACGGCATACTGAAGCTACGGTAAACCTGCAACGCAGAGCGTTAGGCAAGCGTAACAACGTGAAGCGGTTGTTCAAGGGCGAAGCCTATAGCCATACCGGCTACGGTATAACTATTTTCACCAATCCGCTGCGTAATTATCCAAAAGTTGCCAAAATCAGCAATGCAGGACTTGGAGACGAGTGAAAATAAATTTCAGTAGATCACTCCCAAAGAAAAATTTCTCCGTCCTTTTTGTCCATTTTTTAAATCAGCACGCAGATGACGCAGATTTGGGAAGGATATTCGCAAGATCAGAAAATAGAATCTGATCTGCGACCATCTCCCTAAAATCTGCGTAACTATTCAGTTGCTTTTAAATAACCACAGAGAGCACAGAGTTCACAGAGATAATTTTTTTGAATATGAAATACTCATGTTACGCATGAGCGATTAACAATCGAAGAAACAGTTTTTTTGCCCTGAAAGGGCGCAAGCATTAGCGTAGGGCAACGCCCTACGGAACATGCTCCGCGAAAAACATTGATTAATTGTTTAATTGTTTAGACTGCCCAGATACGCGTCGTAGGGCGTTGCCCTACGCTAATGCAGATTGCCCTTTCAGGGTAGGGAAAATGTTCTGGGACAATTTCTGCATGGACATTACTACAGAGAGTGCGTAACATGAGTGAAATAGACGAAAATTTCATTTTCAACTCTTTCGTATATTTTCGTATTTAAAATTCACCTCTGTGAACTCTGTGTTCTCTGTGGTTGATAAAAATTCTATCGACTGAATAGTTACAAAATAAAAACTGAATTTCATAGTGCTATGAGTATACTAAAGCTACTTTAAAATTCCCGAAGCTACGGTAAACCTGCAACGCAGAGCGTTAGGCAATCGCAACAACGTGAAGCGGTTGTTCAAGGGCGAAGCCTATCGCCTTACCGGCTACGGTATAATTTAGAATTTACCTAACAAGATGAGCCAATATTATTTGCGGTCTAGTCTGACTTCTTGTTCGACTTCGCCGTATAACCTCAACAAATCATTCATATTAGAATCTTCAACATTATTATTTTTCAAGAGATTGCGAAAAATATCTATCGGTTCAATTCTTTCAAGCGGTGTATTTGTTTCGTCGGGTGTTAATTGGAGTTGGTTTAGATTGCAATTGCGGACTCGTACAACATTGATCAAATCCGAATGCTCTTGTGCCGAAACGATTTCTTCAACCTTGCCCAATAATTCCGTAACAAATTCGGAACCATTGTACGAAACTTCAACAAAAGATTTTATGTCTTTGGGCAAATTCCGTATCCCGTCCTCGATTTCACTAATCCCGCCCTCAACACGAACAACATTTACAAATTTCGGCACCGGCAAAATCTCAATCTTCGGCTCACGCCCGCTAAATTCCGCCAACACAACCGATTTCGTTTGTCCCGCTTCGTCAAAACTTATCGGCAACGGCGAACCGCTATACCGATAAGCCTCATTTTTGCCGACGCATTGCGGAACGTGCAAATGCCCAAACGCAAAATAATCAACACCATCGGGAAATAAATCCAACCCAACTTGACCAAGCGTACCAACATGAATTTCCCTCACACCTTCAGAAGTCTTGCCGCCGTCAACAAATAAATGTCCGGTAACAACAAGCGGAATAGGTTTATTATCGCGTTTTTGTTCGGCGAGTTGGCAGATGTCGGCGTAGTGTTTTTTGAAATTATTTAATATTTTTTGCTCTCTGCATTCAATCGATTCGCCAATATCAAATTTCCGAATATCACCTTCGCGTAAAAACGGTACTGCCGCAATCAACATCTCAATTTCGCCCGATTCTCCGCACACTTCCACCAACTCACGCTCAAAAAAATCCGGCGAACCAACAACTCGCACACTAAAACTCGATAACAACTCACGCGGCGCATCAAGCAAATAAGGTGAATCATGATTGCCCGCAATTATTACAATTTTTGACAAACATTTTATACCGGAGCCGGTATGGGAGGTAGGCTTCGCCCTTGAACAACCGCTTCGCGATGCTGCGCTTGCGTGTTCAGCTTCAGGAATTTCAAAACAGCTTGAGTTTATATCGGATAATTTTTTCAAAAAACCGTAATAATCGCTTTGGATTTCGGGGCTTGGATTAGCGGTATCAAAAATATCACCGGCTATCAGCAACACATTTACGTTGCGGGCAATTATCGTTTCAATAATCCATGCAAAAAATTGTGAAAATTCCTCACGCCGCGTTTGCCCGTGCCAAGTATGCCCCAAATGCCAATCCGATGTGTGTAAAAGTATCATAGAGAATTTTTAAAATTAATTTTATTCGAATTCGGTCAATTTCAAAACATGAGTATAAATAGTATTTTTAGAAACTCTCCAAAGACGATTTTTCGAGAAAAAACACCAGAGGCAAAATCGCTTGCAGAAAAAAATACTTTTGTCCCTCATGTCCTTTATGTCCCTAATATGTCCTGAAGCCCCTCACTGCACCGCTCAATAAAGTTTTTTTGAAAGCGGAGTTATTATTCGCTGACCGAGAATAGTAAAGATTCTTCTCTTGCCAAACCCGCTGCGCCGATGTAACAGGCGTAAGTCCCAAGTTTTGCAAAATCGATTTTGAAATATTTTGCTACCGACGACATTCCTCTTATTTCGACCTCGTTGCGGATTTCTTCCAAGAACATCTCACCAACTTTTGACCCTTTGCCCCCAAAAGTCATTTCGCCGCCGATCAACACACATTCGGGATCGATTGTGTGAATGAGGGTTGCCACGCCCAAACCGACATATCTTGCGGTATCTTTTATGATTTGTTTTGCCAATTTATCGCCTTTGTCCGCCTCTTCGTAAACCATTTTCGGAATCTCATTCAACGCCGTTTCCTTGTCAACCCGCTCCGACAACGAACTCTCCAACCCAACCGCCAACAACTCAAGCGTTCGCCTCGCAACCGCCGACAAACTTGTGTAAGCCTCCAAATGACCTTGTTTCATACAACTACACCAACGGGCAAACGGCGACGAATCAATAATAATATGACCAAACTCACCGCCAAAACCATTTGCACCAACCAGCTCGTCCCCGTCAATCACCATCCCGCAACCTATCCCATTGCCCAAAAAAATCAACGCTAAACTTTGCATTCCTTGTGCCGCGCCTATCCAATATTCCGCAAACGCTGCCGCATTTGCGTCGTTGCTGTACACTGTAACATCACGACCCAACGCCTTGTTCAACTCCGCCACAACCGGAAAATCTCCCCAGTTCGGCAAATTCGGCGGACGATACAACCGCTCCGTAACCCGACTAATCGAACCCGGAAAACAAAATCCCACTCGCGGCACCAGCTCAAAATCAATCCCAGTCTTCTTGACCGCATAAGCAACTAATTCCGCAATACGTTTCACTTCCAATTCAGGATTTTGTTCGCCGTTGCCCGCCGCCGAAAAATAAGAAATCGTCTGACCTTCGCTGTCAACAATTCCCACCTTTATATAACGACTGCCATAATGAACCCCAATAAATAACGGTAACACGGAATCCGAAACCGGAAAATGAACCGCTTCCTCAAATAAAAATAAATTACTCACGATAACTCCTATCCATTTACTGTACAATAAATATTTAAAAACATAACCGTTATACCGTAGCCGGTAGGGCGACAGCCTACCGCTCCACCGGCTACGGTATATCCAATAATAAATTCTTGATCTGATTTTTGCGCAATTCTTCTGTTTCGGATTGAATTTGTTTTTGTTCTTTTAGTATTTCACGCAGGATGTCAACAATTTCGTTGAATGTTTCCATTGCGACCATATTATCTCTAATTGTTCCCATTTTTTTTAGTATGACATTGATTTGGTCAAGAACAATTTTGCGTTTTTGAATTGCGTCTTGCCGCAATGGTTTTTCGCGCACTGCCAATGTTTTATCCAAATTGCCGATCATTCTGTCCAACTCTGGAAAATCACGCTCAACTAAAAACATAATCGGCGAAATAATACCGCCGTCAATTCGCGATTCGGATTCGTTGTTAAAAATTTTGTTGTTTATCATTTCGTGTCTAATCGTTTTGAACGAATCCACGATTGCCCGTAATTCATAAACTTCTTTCTGCGTGTCCCGCAACGCACGCGAAATATTATATTGACCGAGTACCGCTTGTTCTTTGGAAATCGTGTCGAGCAAAATCTTTTTTTTCGCGTCTAATTCCGTTTGTTTTTGGGCTTTTTCTTCTTCCGGCGTGTTCTCGTCAATTTTCATTTCGGCAACTTCCTTGACCAATAAATCCGGCGGCTCAAGCGAATAATTCTCAACATCAACCAACCGCTTCGTTACCTCAACTTCGCCGATTAAGACCTCGAAATGTTGCCGCAACGAAATTTCACGCGCCTCAAGCACTAACTTCAACCGCTCCGCCGAAACAACCTCAACCTCCCAAACAGGTCCCAAACCAACTTGAAACGTCTGCGGTAAATCAAGATCAAACCTGTCCATTGCCTCAATCCGTAACGACAACTTATCCCCAACTTGTAACTTCAACTCTTCGGCATTAAATTCAGTATTGATCGCAAAAAGTGTTGGAGCGTTTCCAATGCCTTTGATTTCGGCGGTTCCTTCGGTTGTATTTGTGTTTTCTTGGGTGTCAGTGTTTTCGGCAATTTCGGGAGTCGTTGTGTTGTCTTTTTTTGGCGTGTCAATTGTTCCCTGTATTTTGCCCGAATCCTCTTGCCCATCCAAAATATACCGCGTTGCAAAAGACGGCAGTACCGACAAACCATTGCTTGCCGTTTTCGTTTCAACATTTTTTTGTTCGTTGTCTTGTTTTTGTGCGTGTTGAATTTTGTAACTATAAATCGCATTCGCAAGACCGTTATCATCTGTAATTTCGCCCACCGTCGGCAAAACGGCGTTTGGCGTAATCAGGCTTCCTATGCCGTCAAATCTCGCGGTAACAGTTGGCGGTTGATCTTTCAAAATGTTCAATTCGAATCGAACGGGTTGTTTATTTCGCAAACTATCGGTGTCCTGAAATTGAAACACAATTTTTACATCTTCGCGTAAATTTTCAATCACGTACTCGAAATTTGAAAAAGCCGCTTCAACTTTTTCTTCCCGCACAATAGCCGGTTCGTTATTATTCAGGGCAACATTGGCGTTTAACAGCGGTTTGCTTACTGTTACGGCGAGTTCAATTGATGTCCCGTCGGGAATAACTGTCCGCAGGCTTGGGGTAATTGTCCGCTCGTTCCGCAACATGTACGCCGGAAATTTCTGCAATAACTTTATGTCCGTCAAAACCGGCGGAGGAACAACCTCAATCATAAGACCGCTAATCGTCGAATCCGCCGCATTAATTTGCAAACTAAGCGTCTCCAGCAACTCCGCAAATGTATAAGAAAACACACGCCAATCAGAACCGTCAACCGCATCCTCATGAAATTGATCAATTAAAATAACTCTGTATCCGTTCTCTTCAGAACCTATTCGTAACTTGATCGAATCGGGAACGAGAGGCATTTTTGCGTCTGCTCGGACAATCATTGTAAATGAATCTCCGCGTCTTATCCGCACTTGCCCGTCCTCAAAACCATCGACAACAATCCGCGACCGTCGGGGCCAATCTTGATTTGACAAAAGCAAATTGCGGGAAAACCAAATTTCCGCCGTCTCGGTAAAATTAACGTACAAAAAAAACGTTGCCCCAAAAATCAAAATCAATCCGGCGAACCGCAACATGATTTGTGTTGAGCGGAAGAATTTTTTCATGTTGACACCGCGTAGTTTATTTGAGGCGTTGGTCAATGCCTCATGCAAAAATTCGGATTCAACTTCATCGTTTTTATATTTCCCATATTCTATGTTGCTCAACTCAACAACCGTAACAAGTGCCTCCTTCAACTCTGGAACATAACGCTCAAATAAAAACGCAAGTTGCCCCGACCGAACGCTCACCCAAAGCCGACGAAAAAGATAATACCACAACACATAAATAACCGCAGAAATAATCAAAAACAAAAAAATTGCCCGCACAGACAACACGAATTGAAAAAACCGATCAAGCAGAAAATCCGCCGCAAGCACAAGAAAAGTATAAAACACCGCTACAATCAAACCGTCAAAAAAAACATAAAACCGCAATAAACGCCGCAACTCCCGCAAACTTCGATCTATGATCTCCGACAACGAAAATTGAGATTGTTGTGAGTTATTTGACATTTTATTTTTAATCCTTAAGAAGCCGGTATTGGCGGTAGGCTTCTCCCCTGAACAACCGCTTCACGTTGTTACGTTTGCGTGTCCAGCTTCAGGAATTTTAAAGTAACTTGAGTACATTTTGAATATTCAGGGAGGTTTTATACCGTAGCCGGTAGGGCAAAGCCTATCGCCCTACCAGCTACGGTATAATCGCGGATTCAGATTCTATTTTCTGATCTTGCGAATATCTCCTCAAAATCTGCGTCGTCTGCGTGCTGATTTTAAAATGTTTTTTGTTCGACGACAATCCTCAAAAAATCATACAGCCCGAAAAGTATAACAGGACCATTACAAAAAATAAAGCCCCACAAAAACAATCGACGGGATTTTTGTTTTGATCTCTTGGTGCTGGGACGGTCTTGTCAACAAATCTTTTGGGTGATAGAATTGTCGCGTTTTGTATTTGAGAACAACTGGTGCGTGCGGTGTTTTTTTGTTCGTATTGGTTGTGGTGTTGTTTTTATGCTGTTCGCGTTTGAGATTTCGGCGGCTGTTGTCTGTTCAATTATCGGCGGGCATTTTTTTGTGTTTTTGGCTTATCGAAATTTTAGTGCGTGCAATGTGAGTATTGTCTTGTTCAAGTAGAGGTGATTTGTGCCCGGAGTAGCAGTTGTTGGTCTCCAGTGGGGAGACGAAGCCAAAGGTAAAGTAGTAGATATTCTTACTGACCAAAGTGATGTTGTTGTTCGTTATCAAGGCGGCGCGAACGCTGGACATACGGTTGTGTTTGGCGGTGAAAAATATAAGTTGTCGTTGATTCCGAGCGGTATATTTCGCTCAAGAGTTCAATCTGTAATCGCAGGCGGCGTGGTGATTGATCCGAAATCGCTTTTTGATGAAATAGATTCGCTCGTTGCTCGCGGGGTTACGATTGACAAGAATCTGATGATAAGTGACAGAGCGCATTTGATATTTCCTTGGCATAAAATTGAAGACGCGATTCTTGACAGTGCCAACAGACACGAAGCAATCGGCACAACAATGCGCGGTATCGGTCCTTGCTATCAAGACAAAGTCGGCAGATCGCTTGCGATACGTGTTGGCGACATGTACAAGTCCGAATTTAATCAGCGTGTAGAATTTATTGCCGACATGAAAAGCCGTCGTTTGAGTGGTTTGGTTGGTGATTTGGACGAGAAATACAGTGTGTCGGAGTTGAAGACGGAGCTTGATGCTCGGCGTATTATCAGCGAGTACACAAATTACGCGGAACGAATGCGTCAATATGTTTGTGATACGACAAATTATCTTCTTGATGCGGTTGATGCGGACAAGCGTGTACTTTTTGAGGGAGCGCAAGGTTCACTTCTTGATATTGATCATGGTACGTTCCCGTTTGTAACGAGCAGCAACAGCAGCGGGGTTGGTATTAGTTCGGGCAGTGGTGTTCCGCCGAATTTTATTAACAAGGTTTTCGGCGTGGTCAAGGCATATTCGACGCGGGTTGGCGGCGGTCCTTTTCCGACGGAGCAAGACAACGAAACCGGCGAGATGTTGCGTAATCGCGGCAATGAATATGGCACGGTAACGAAGCGTCCGCGTCGGTGTGGTTGGTTTGATGCTGTTGCGGTGCGTTATGCGGCGCGGTTGGGTGGGGTTGAGGCGATTGGTTTGATGTTGTTGGATGTTTTGAGCGGATTTGACATTTTAAAAATTTGCACATCTTACAACGTAAACGGTCGCACTTACGACAGCTTTCCAAGTCAAACAGAAGATTTACGGCTTGCTGTACCGAACTATGAGACGTTACCGGGTTGGGACGAGGCGATTTCGGACGTACAGAGATATGAAGACTTGCCGCCGAATGCGAAATATTACGTACAACGAATAAGTGAATTAGTGGGCAAAAAAATTGAACTCATCTCGGTAGGTGCAGATCGCGAAAAAACAATTCACATCAATTGAAGTGACTATATAACTGAACTTTTGCAAAATGGCATTTTACACTATAAATCAAAGGAGTTGAAGCATCAAAAAACGCCAAATTTTATTGTATTATCGTATCATATATTATTTTTCAAAAATTGATGTGC
>JAIRWK010000125.1 GCA_031268995.1 Planctomycetaceae bacterium | reverse complement strand
TTTTGGTCAATTTCAACTTTTTTTGATGCAGTTTGAAAAAACATGCACAAAATAGGCAAGAATTTTTCAGACAAAATCACATATAAATACAACAAATTCGGAGGCGACTGAATAGTTACAATTAATTTTACTCGAATTCGGTCGACTTATATCGACTGCCAATCGACCGAATTTGAAATAATTTGTTTTTGGCAATTTTTGGCAATTCACTAATTGGACAAAAGGGACTGTTGGGACAAGTCCCAACCGCCGTCGAATCAGTGAGCTAAATTATCAAGCTCATCGTTCACCGTTTATTCTTTTTTTCCGGCGGACAGTACTACTTGAGTTGGGCGTACTACGCGCTCGTGCAACCTGAAACCTGTCAGCACTTCATCAATAATCGTATTAACCGGAAATTCTTCATTGGGCAATCGGGCAACCGAAGCGTGAAAATTCGGATCAAACGGTTGATGAACCGCATCAATTTTGACGCAATTGTATTTAGCCAAAACGTCAATAAATTGCTGATGTATCATTTGAACTCCCTCAACTAACGACTCAAGACTTTGAGTCTTATCGACTGCATCCAACGCGCGACCGATATTGTCCCAAACCGCAAGCAACTCACGCATCAAATCAATACTAGCGTATTTACGGTCTTCAACCATTTGCCGATTTGACCGTACACGAAAATTCTCAAGGTCGGCTAACGCTCGCAACGAGCGGTTTTTCGCCTCCTCAAGCTCACTTCGTAACTGCTCAACCTCCGGCAATTTTCCGCCGCCGATTGCGTCATGACCAACTCCGTCGTCTTCAGATGCCAACACATCCGGCGATTCCGCACATCCATTTTTACCTTCCGGCATAAAATCTTCCCTAATGTCTGAAAATTCAACCATCATCGTTATCGTTTTAATTTTTTGAACGGTTTTCTATACCGAAACCGGTATAAAAGCGTAAAGCCCTGCTTTTCGAGTATTTTTATTTTTTATTTTTACGTTTTTTTGTATATTCGTTGTCATCTTTTCGGGGTGCTTTTGTTTCAACATTTTTATCTGATTTGTCTGCAAAAAATTCTGATACAAATTCACCTAATTTGCTGAAGAAATTTTTTCGTTCCGGCAAAACATGTTCGCCCTCAAGCTCTGCGAGTTTACGCAACAATTCCTCATGTTCCGGTCGCAATCTTCTCGGTACTTCAATGTAAACTTGAATGTACAAATCACCCGCAATACTTCTATGCGGAATAGGCATACCGCGCCCGGGCATAGTAATTACGTCATTATTTTGCGTACCCGACGGAATTTTCATTTTTTCCATGCCGTCAAGTGTCGGCACGTCAATTTCTGCACCAAGTGCCGCTTGTGCGTATCCAATTGGTACTTTGCAAACCAAATGTTCGCCATCGCGTTGGAACAGCGGATGTTGCTTGACCGTGATGTAAATATAACAATCACCCGACAAACCACCTTCGGGACTTTTTTCGCCTTCGCCTTGCAACCGTAACCTTGTCCCGTTATCAACTCCCGCCGGAATCTTAATCTCACGTTTGATCAATTGCGGAATCAACCCGCTGCCGCGACAATCTTGACAAGGATTCGTAATCACTACGCCTTGACCTCGACATTTCGGGCATGTTGACTGAATGGAAAAGAAACCGGTCGATTGTGTAATTTGCCCATGACCTCCGCAATACGAACATCTTTCCGGTTTAGTTCCGGGTTTTGAGCCGGTTCCGTTGCATGTTGAGCAACGTTCGTGGCGGCGAAAATTTATTTCTTTGCTCACACCGCGAGCTGCTTCGTGTAAGTCAATAGTAACGTTGCAACGAACATCGTTACCTCGTGTCGGATGGTGTCCATGACCTCCGCGACCGCCGCCGCTAAACAACCCCCATATATCGCCAAAAAAATCGCCAAATGTTGCATAGACATCGCTAACATCGCGAAATTGCGTTCCGCCGCCGCTTGCATCAAGACCTTCGTGTCCGTATTGGTTATAAATCGCGCGTTTTTCGTCGTTGCTTAGGATTTCGTAAGCTGCAGCGCAGAGTTTAAATTGTTCGACTGCTTCGGTGTCGCTAGGATTACGATCAGGATGGTATTTCATTGCAAGTTTACGGTACGCCGACGAAATTTCGTCCTTGCTCGCGTTACGCGAAATCCCAAGCACTTCGTAGTAATCAGGTTTAGGCATATTATATACTAAAGTTATTTGTAACCGTTCACGGATATTTTTTTTGAGAGTACAAAGCAAACGAATAATACCGGTTTCGGTATTTCGCAAAGATCACGCGACAATACACAAAACGGAGAGAATACATCTTCCCAATTCTATTGCCGAACACTTTTCGGAATTCTACCCGATGTTCACAAAATTACAATACACCCCACAAATGTACCGTAGCCGGTAGGGCGATAGGCTTCGCCCTTGAACAACCGCTTCACGTTGTTGCGCTTCCGTAATCAGCTTCAGGAATTTTAAAAAAACTTGAGTAAGCAGATGATACACGGATATTTTTTTCAACGCGAAAAACACAAATGTTACGCGAATGAACACGACTATTTTTTGTTGTGAGGTTGTTTTGTTTGGGAAATTAGGTAAAAATTATGCTTGTGTGCAACATGAAGCGATTGTATACCGTAGCCGGTAGGGCGATAGGCTTCGCCCTTGAACAACCGTTTCACGTTGTTGCGTTTGCCTAACGCTCTGCGTTGCAGGTTTACCGCAGCTTCGGGAATTTTAAAACAGCTTGAGTATATGGATTTAGGTATTTTTTGATGACGATATTTATTGGTCTTATTGCGGCGTTATTTTTTGGGATGTCCAAGACGGGAGTTCCGGGTCTTGGGATACTTGGTGTGATAGTAATGTTACCTGTTTTTGCGGGCGAGGAGAAGTTGTCAACAGGTGCGGTGTTACCGCTTCTTGTGATAGCGGATTCATTTGCGGTTTTTTATTATTGGCGTGATGCTGATTGGCAACGGATATGGTCGATGTTACCGTCGGTATTTATTGGGATTGGTTTTGGGACATTTTTTTTGTGGGGTATTGATGATCATTTTTTTAGGGTATTTTTATCTGTGCTTGTGGTTTGTTTGGTTTTATTTGAGTTATTTCGGAAGTTATTTAGGTTGACGGCGGTACCGAAGTCTAGGATTTTTGCGTGGTCAATGGGTCTCCTAGCCGGTTTCGCAACACAAGCTGGCAACGCCGCAGGTCCCGTAATGAGCATTTATCTGGCGGCGCAAAACATGAACAAAAAAGATTTCATGGGAACTTGGGCGGTATTTTTCTTCATAATCAATGTTACAAAATTACCGTTTATAGGCGGTTTGGTACCGGGTTTAAGGATGATAAATTATAACACGATGATGTTGGATTTATTTTTGTTACCGGGTTTACTTGTTGGGGTGTTGATTGGTCGGCGGGTATTTATGTTGGTGCCGGAGCGGTATTTTGTACCGATGATAATGTGCTTAAATTTATTGGTGCCGGTGTTATTTCTTATTCGAGGATAGCCGATCATCTAAGGAACGTGAGGAACAAAAGAGTCGTTTACTCAATGATAAAGATTTCGGAAATTCCCCCTTAATAATATTGCGTGAACTGCTATTTTGTCCTTGATGTCCTTTATGTCCCTCCTGTCAACCTTATGTCCTTTAAAAAGACTGGTTATTGTTCAAAATTTTCGTGAAATTACGGTTATTTTAAAATTTTTGAAAAAAATTGCGAATATTTGGAAATACCGATTGACATTTAATGCGGGCTTATGTAAACTGCTTACTCCAAATTTGATTCGTGTAAAGTATTCTTTGTCGTGTGTTGCGGCAATATTGCACGAATATGTCGATGAAACCTTATAAAATTAAGGAGTAGAACGATGAAAGATTTTGAAAGAAAAGTTGAGAAAAGTTCATTAAAAAACTCTCCAAGTTACCAAATGTTAAAATGGGCAAGGGGGGGGGGGGGGCTAGTTGGTTTAAAGAGTTAAAAGGGAACAACGGAAAACATTCTCCGTTCAAGTGTTGTTCCAAAAACTTTTTTACTAATTGCTCTTCACTGTTCGGCTTTACATTGGTCGAGCTTCTTGTGGTAATCGCGATCATTGGTATTTTGATTGCTCTTCTTTTGCCTGCTGTTCAAGCAGCGCGTGAAGCAGCAAGGAGGGCGCAATGTTCCAACAATTTGAAACAATTGGGACTCGCAATTCACAACTTCCACGACGCAAATGACCACATCCCAGATCACGGAACCGGTCCCGATCAAAACTGTAGCGCATTTATTGTGATGCTGCCGTTTTTTGAACAATCGCCAAGATACGAAGCAATCACAAGCTATGATGATTACGCAGTTGCTCCTAGTAACGATCCTTATGTTGACCGTACATGTTGGAAAGGCAGCCTCAAAGATTTACGTTGTCCATCGGATACAGATATTCTGAAACCTTACACTCCTCCCGGTCATACAACTGGATCGCTGATTCCTACCAATTATTGTTTTTCCGAAGCGGATTACGTAATCCAAAAGTATGGGCATCACGGCAATGTTCGTTCTCCGTTTGGAATGAAACCGTCAACAACTCCGGGTTGGGCGGACTGGGGCAGTGGTTCGATGTATTCGTTCAATAGTATTGATGACGGATTGAGTAACACGATCTTTATGAGTGAGCGTTGTGCATCACCCGGAACCGGTAGCGGCACAGATCAGAGAATTAGAGGCGGTGTTGCCAGAATTGATGCTTGGAACAATGTGCCGCAAGTTTGTATGAATTCACGCGGAGTCAGCGGAAATTACTCAACAACGACTTCAGGGCGAAATGGTTCAGGTTCTAATTTTGCCTTTTATGGTTACTTGAACGTATTTTTCCACACGATTTTACCGCCTAATGCACCTTCTTGCTACAACGTATCCAGTTCACCAGACACATTAAGAGTTGCTGGAAGAGAAGGCGGCAAGGTTGCAGGTCAACTGGCTCCAACCAGTTATCACACTAACGGCGTGAATGCTGTTTTCGGCGATGGTTCTGTTCATTTCATACCTGATACGGTTGAATGCGGTAACTTGAGTCAATGGTTCAAATACTACTCCGGCGCAACCGCAACCGGTAATACTCCGTTTGGAGTATGGGGACGTTTGGGTGCTATCAACGACGGTGTACCTGTTGCTATACCATAAAAAGTCCGGCAACAAAAAAGGAAAACATTCTGAGCTTTGGCAAATAAAAAAACCAAAGCTCAGGATGTCTTTTATAGAGGCACGCAGATGACGCAGATATTAAAGTGATTTTCGCAGATTAGTGAATTACGAATATCACTTAAATCTACGTTAATCTGTGTGCTTCTATAAATGTAATAGGGCGTATTTTTTTAATCACAAATTTTTTGTAAAGGAAACTCAATATGAAAAAATTGTTTGTATTTTCACTTTTGATTTTGATTGCCGGTTGTGGTCAATCGGGACGATTGAAAGGACTCGTTCCCGCGTCGGGAACATTAACATTTAACAATCAACCGGTTGCCCAAGCAACTATTATTTTCTCCCCCCAATCGGGAAACAATACCGCACGCGCCGCTTCGGCAACAACAGACGCAAACGGTAACTTCACAATGATGACATTGAATCCCGCTGACGGAGTTTTCCCGGGTAATTATCTTGTAACGGTTGAAAAAACCGAAACAACCGGTGAATATCGAGAAGAAGAAGGCTCCGACAGCAGGAGTCAAAAAATTATCGATACACGACAAATCAAAGATTTATTGCCCGTGAAATACAATAACATAAACACGACTGATTTGTCGATTTCTGTTCCAGAAAAAGGTAACAAAGAAATCGTGTTAGAACTTTCCGGTGAAATCGACACTACCCCAAAACACCCCGACGAAAGATTTAAAACTAAACTTTTGCAAAATCCCCAAACGTGTTATAATTAACGGCATCAGGGCTAGATGAACCCTAGTTAAAAAAATTTATTTCAAAGCAGGAAGGAATCCAAATGATTATAGTTA
>JAIRWK010000088.1 GCA_031268995.1 Planctomycetaceae bacterium | reverse complement strand
TTGTTAACTCATGTTACGCATCGGTGATAACCAGACGTATTTTCCTCGTCCCGTTAGGGACGAAATGTTGGTAGAAAATATGGTAAAAACATATTTCGTATCCCGTAGGGACACAATGTGATTAAAACTAAACCGTTTGAAATATCCTCATATTCCGTCCCTAACGGGACGAGAACAATGTTTTACCTTTTTCTATCAATCGACGGAATAATCACCATCATTTCCGTATTGTGCGTAACATGAGTTGTTAAGAAAAAATTAGGTGAAAATGAGGTTTGGGGGAGTTCACTTGAGTAGAACAGGATTTTTGGAAATCCACTGACAACGTTTTTATACCGTAGCCGGTAGGGCGATAGGCTTCGCCCTTGAGCATCCGCTTCACGTTGTTGCGTTTGCGTGTTCCGCTTCGGGAATTTCAAAACAGCTGAGTATATGACACATTTATACATCAATCAAATAAGCGAAAATAGCAAACTTGACGACATTTACCATGTTTGCGACAAACAGTTGCGGTCTAACAAAAACGGCAATTTGTATATTCAGTTTAATATTTCAGACCGTACCGGCGTTTTGAGTGCGCGGCTTTGGAATGTTGCGGTCGAGCAGTCGGAGCAATTTTCGGACGGCGATTATGTGCGGGTTGAAGGCACGACGCAGCGGTTTCAAGGCGCAGTTCAATTGATAGCGAGGCGGGTTGTCAAGGTCGAGAAGTCCGAAGTGGACGAAGCCGATTTCGTGCGAAGTAACCAAGTCAATATCCAAATGCGACGCGCAAGATTGCATGAATTATTGCGGACGATAGCGAATCCAAGTTTGCGTGATCTTGTGGATTGTTTTTTGGCGGACGATGAGTTTATGGGCAAATTTTGCAGTGTGCCGGCGGGTATCAAATTGCATCATGCGTATCACGGCGGACTGCTTGAGCACACAACACAAATGATGGAAACCGCCCTACAACTCGCCGTACTTTACCCGCAACTAAACCGCGATCTACTTTTGATTGGGGCGTTTCTGCATGATATTGGCAAGACTGCGGAGCTTACGTTCGGCGGCGACATGCACTACACGGACGCAGGGCAAATGCTAGGACATTCTGTTTTGGGAGTGGAAATTTTGCTCAACAAAATTACGGAAACAGAAAAACTAAACGGCGAACAATTTGACCCGCAAATCGCAATGCTACTAAAACATTTCTTGATCTCGCATCACGGCGAATATCAAAACCAAAGCGCAAAATTACCAATGACATTGGAAGCGCAGACATTGCATTTTATTGACTCAATCGATTCCAAAATTGCCGAATACCAAAAATACATCAACGACGATCCAAATTCAAATAACAATTGGACAAGCTACATCCCAACAATAGAACGAAAATTGTACAAGGAATCAATAGAAAAATAGCAGAAATTCTCTAATCATTAAAAAAATTAGCACGCAGATTTTGAGGGATATTCGCAAGATTAGAAAATGAAATCTGATCTTGCGAATATCTTCCAAAATCTGCGTTATCTGCGTGCTTAGAAAACTAGATTCTCTTTTATCTTTGGACGGTGTCTAGTGGAGATTTGAAGGCGGCTTCGTAGTTTTGTGCGATGTTTGCGTAGTATTCTGGTTTTGCGATGAAGTTATTTAGCGATTCTTTGTTCGCGAAAAGGTAAACCCGACCGCCAAACCAAACGCCAAATTTTCTCAACCCGCAGACCTTTTTGTTCCTGTCAATCATCATCACAACATCCTCGCCCATCGCAACCGGCGCGAACTTCAACGGCGACTTCAAAAATTCCTCCATCGCCTCCATGTTAGAAAATCTGTAAACTTGCCCGCGATACATTGCGTAATAAGCCGGATTGCCGGGTACCCACTCCTCCTTCTTGCACAAAACAACCGGACAATAACCCTCAATCGCTAACGGAACTTCAACCATAAAATGACCCGAAGAATCAATATTGCCAATTCCCGACTGATTGCCCACAACCGGATCGCGTAAAGGCATTGGATTATTTGTTGCGGAAATTGCGTTTGTTCCTGAGTTGTTTGGTTGGGCAACTGTTGCATTTGGCGGCGTTGCCGTGATATTAGTGTTTGGATTACTTGGATTATTTGGATTACTTGCGTTACCATTAACGTTGCCCAGACCAACTCCATCAACAACATTCTTGTCCGCAACAACCACCGCCGCTAACGGCGCACCATTCGCCGCCGCAACTCCCGCATTGACTGACGGCGCAGCAACAACATTCGCATTGACCGTTCCGTTTGGCTCACTTCGCCCTGATACGGAAATTATATTTTGTTGGTCTGTTGTGTTTGGCGTGAATGCGGGTTGGTTATTGGGGCGGTTTGTGATGAAAGCAAAACCGCTGTGCGGATTAGTATTCGGCGCAAGATTTTGATCAGGTTGCGTGTTCGTGGAGTTTGGCAAAACGGAACCGGCGGCAATTGCGGCGGATTCATTGACCGTGTTATTATTTGGTGTAGTTGTGGTCAAGTGTTGCGATTGAGGTTGAGATTGGAAGAAATTATTGCGCAAGAATTGGAGAAATTGCAAATATTTTTCCGCAGTAATTTCGCCTTGCCTTCGGTAAACAACTTGCTCGTCAGGACGAATAATTAAATCAGTCGGCACAACCGTAACCTCATACTGCTGAGCAAGCAACGACTGCGTTCGCATGTCAGCACGAACAGCAACAAAATTACGATTCACCTCAATAGCAATTCGCGGATCAGTGAAAACATTCGCGTCCATAGAAATACACGGCGCACAATCACTGCAAAAATGCACCAACACCAAACGATTCTCAAGCCGCGCCGTTTGACAAGCCTTTTTGATGTCGTTATTCCATTTGATAGACTCCGTCGTTTGCGCGGACAATTGTTGACACGCCAACAAAAAAATTGCTCCCAAAAACAACATCACTGCAAACGATTTAACCGCCGCAGTAGTAATCTTGGAAAACGTATTGGTATGGGACTCACCAATGTAAATATTTTTCATTTGCTTTCTCATCGCAATATCTCTTTCAAATTCAATTTACACCAAAACCAGTACGGGCAACAGGTTTCACCCTTAAATAACCGTTTGGCGTTGTTATGCTTACGTGTTCGGTTTTGGAAATTCTAAAATAACTTGAGTACAGTATTCAAATATGTGCTATACTTGCCGCAATACAACGCCCGCTGTCCCTGTATCGGCTATACAGCAAACGCGGGTTAAACTGAATTTAATGAAAATAACGAATAAACTAAAAAAATTTTTCAAATAATTCCAAAAATTACTACAGTGAACTGCACATTGTGATTAACTCATGTTACGCACCTACGAATTGTAAATATACCGCAGTCGGTGGGGCGATAGGCTTCGCCCTTGAACAACCGCTTCACGTTGTTGCGCTTGCGTGTTCAGCTCCATGAATTTTAAAGTAGCTTGAGTACACCACAAAGGCAAAAAAGGCGACAAAGTAAAGGATACGCAAAAAAATTTCGTGCGACTTCCTCGCATTTGCACAAAAAACTATCGAAACCGCTATAACTTCAAAAAAATTAAAGCCCGCAAATTTTATGCGGAATATTCTGTGATGAGTGATATTATTGAGTCTAAGTTAGCTTCTGGCGAGCGGTTGACGTTTTGTGACGGGGTTCGGTTGTTTCGTGAGTTTGATTTTCAACGTGTTGGGATGATGGCGGATGCGGTTCGTCGGGAATTGCACGGCGTGAATGCTTATTATATTGTCAATGCTCACGTCAACCCGACGAATATTTGCAAAATTTGTTGTCCGTTGTGTGCGTTTGCGGCGGCGGAGGGCGATGTTCGCGGTTATGTTCTCAGTGTCGGCGAAGTATTGGAGCGTGTGAAATTAGCGGTTGAAAATAACGTAACACAAATTCATCTCGTCAGCAGCATTCATCCAACAAAACCTTTTGCGTGGTATTGCGAAATTATTTCGGCAATTCATGAGGCGTTTCCGTCGCTTCAAATTAAAGCATATACGGCGGTGGAAATTGCGGCGTTTGCGGATTCGGCGGGCAAGTCTATTGATGAAGTTTTGAGCGAGTTGCGGTCGTGTGGTTTGTCGGCGTTACCCGGCGGCGGCGCGGAGATTTTTGATGAAGGTGTAAGAAAAAAAATTGCGCCAAATAAAATTTCGGCGGATGTTTGGTTGGAGGTGCATAGGGTTGCTCACAAGATGGGAATTGTTACGAATGCTTCAATGTTATTTGGTCATGTTGAAACTTACGAGCAAAGAGTTGAGCATATTATTAGGCTGCGGGATTTGCAAGACGAATCTATCAAATTACAAAACGGCGGCGAATCGCAACAATTTATATCGAAGCCGGTATGGGCGGCAGGCTTCGCCCCAGAACAACCGCTTCGCGATGCTACGCTTGCGTGTCCAGCTTCGGGAATTTCAAAACAGCTTGAGTATAATCCGGTTGCCCAAGATCAAAACGCGCCGTCGATACAATCTCCCACGCAATCTTCGACAGGTTATTTTGATTGTTTTGTTCCGCTTGTTTATCACGGGCAAAACACACAACTGTCCCGCACAACACACATAGAACCAATTTCACCGCAAGATATTTTGCGCACAATTGCAGTTTCAAGATTGATTTTGCGCAACATAAAACACATCAAATCGTATTGGGTAACTCTTGGCGAGTCGCTGGCTCAAGTTGCGTTGTCGTATGGTGCGGACGATTTTGACGGAACAGTATTTGAGGAAAAAATTCACCACGAAGCAGGCTCAAATACCCCAAGCGGTTTGACCGAACAACACCTACAAAACCTAATCACCGGCGCAAACAAAATCCCAGTAAAAAAAAACTAAGCCGCCCAAAATTAAAAAACATCTTCTCTCCTCCAAAATACTTTTGTCTCCAATCTCTCTCTTTTATCTGTGATCATTTTGAAAATTGATCTGGATTTATTTTTGTGAAATTGTTATTGTTCGCGTATGGAAGGGATATTGGGGCAAATGCAGTTATTGTTGAGGGCGAAGGGTCGATTGGTTGATCTTTTGTTACCGCTGACGATTTCGGCTAGTATTTTGATAATATTTGTTCCGTTGCATCCTTTTGTGATGGATGTTCTTTTGTCGTTGAATATTTCGCTTGCTGTGATTATTCTTCTTACGACTCTTTTTGTTTCCAAGCCGCTTGATTTCAGTATTTTTCCTACGATATTGCTTGCCACAACTCTGTTTCGTCTTGTTTTGAATATTGCCTCAACACGTTTGATTCTTACGCGGGCAAACGAGGACGGCGAGTACGCGGCGGGAGAAGTGATCAAAAATTTTGCGGATTTTGTTGCGAGCGGTAATATTATTGTTGGTTTGATAATTTTTACGATTATTGTTGTCATTCAATTTGTCGTGATTACCAAAGGCGCGACTCGTGTGGCGGAAGTTGCGGCGCGTTTTACGTTGGATGCGATGCCCGGTCGTCAGATGGCGATTGACGCGGATTTGAATGCCGGACTTATCGACGAAACCGAAGCGAAAAGACGGCGCGAAGAAATTCAACTCTCCGCAGATTTTTTTGGCGCAATGGATGGTGCTGGTAAATTTGTTCGGGGCGATGCGATTGCCGGTATAGTTATTACGTTGATCAATATTATTGGCGGGTTGTTTATTGGCGTGATTCAATACGGCATGACGTTTGCGACGGCGGGCAAAATATTTACGACGTTGACGATTGGCGATGGTTTGGTTTCTCAAGTTCCTGCGCTTATGATTTCGATTGCGACTGGTCTTTTGGTAACGCGAAGCAGTCATAGTTTGAATTTGCCGGAGCAATTTATCAGTCAAATGTTATCGAAGCCTATTGTTTTGGTTTTGACTGGTATATTTCTTTCTCTTTTGATGTTGACAGAGTTACCGAAGTTACCGCTTTTTGTGATTGCGGTATCATCAATAGCAATTGCCTTCCTAATGTCCCGCAACACAAAAACGACTAAAGACGAAGCCGCGAAACAAGCCGAAAACGCTGCGGAACAAGCAGCTCAAGCCGCACAAGAAGAAAAAGCCGAAGATTTTTTGAAGGTTGACCCGATGGAATTGGAGTTGGGGGTTGGTTTGGTGCCGCTTGCGGATGTGAACAAGGGCGGCGATTTATTGAGTCGGATTGACAGGTTGCGCAAGGAAATCGCGGCGGAGCTTGGCATAATTTTTCCGAAAATTAGAATCCGAGACTCGTTCCATCTTGACCAAATTCAATACCAATTCAAAATATCAGGTCAACCAATTACACGCGGTGTTGTTTATCCTGATCTTTTTCTTGCAATGCCGTCCGGCGCGGAAACCGGTCAAGTCAACGGAATAGAAACAATCGAGCCGGCGTTTGGCACGGCGGCGTTGTGGGTGGATACGGCGACGAAAGATCAAGCTGAAATTTACGGTTATTATGTCGTGGAACCAAGCGCGGTGATTGTAACGCATCTTTCGGAAACCGTGCGAAAATACGCGGACGAGCTGTTGACAAGAGACGCGACACAACATTTGATCGACCAATTAAAAGAAATTTCGCCGACGGTTGTTAATGAGTTGATTCCGAACCAGATGTCGTTGAGTTTATTGCAACAAGTATTGCAGCGGTTATTACGCGAGCAAGTTCCGATAAGACAGCTTGACAAAATCCTAGAAGTTTTGGGCGACAACATTACACGTACAAAAGACCCGATTCTGTTGGTGGAAGAAGTTCGCCGTAAACTAGCGCGGACAATTTGCACAAAATACAGAGATTCAAATAACATGATACATGTTGTTACGCTTGATCCGGCGTTGGAGAATCAGATATTTGCGGGGTTTGAATACAACGAGGGCGGATTATTTAGCCGACTTTCTCCAGACGCGCGAGACAATATTTGCAGAAAAATGTTGCCGGAGCTGGAAAAATTAACACAACTCAACTTGACACCAATTATACTAGTTGACCCGCGCATCCGTTTCTTCCTAAAACAACTAACAATCGCCACGATACCAAACCTAGTTGTCCTCTGCTACAACGAATTAACAGTCGATACTCAAATTACCGGCGTAGGATACGTAAATCAATAAAATATATACTGAAGCTAATTTAAAATTCATGGAGCTGGACACGCAAGCGTAGTATCGCGAAGCGGTTTTTATACCGTAGCTGCTATGAAATTAATTTTTTTAAGACAGGATAACATGATTGTCAGGATATAATAAAATCCTGTCTATCCTGCTATCCTGCCAATCCTGTCAAAAAAATAAAGTAACTATTCAGTCGAATGATTTAATTTATTTTTTAAACCGCGAAATACGCTAAAAGAGCACGAAAGGTCGCGAATAATTTAGTTTCGCGTCTTTTCGCGTAA
>JAIRWK010000278.1 GCA_031268995.1 Planctomycetaceae bacterium | reverse complement strand
AGTAATATGAATTTGCTTCGATTTCAATACGGATTGAAGTTCATAAAGCGTGACAATAGGTCTGGTAAGGCTCTGAAACACAAAACAAATAAGGAAATCAAACGCCCTAAAACGACGTTCACGGCGGATAAAACTCGTACCGCAAGCAATCTTGGACAACTCTTCGGCATCAAAAATTTCTCGAAACAACTGCGAAAGTTTGAAATAGGGGGCATAAACTAAAAAGGGATTAAAGGTGTAAAAAAGAAACTAAAAAAAATATATCGTACAAAAAAATACACACATCTCCTATACCAATTTCCACTTAAACCCTTAACTTAATACCTATGGCCTTCGCCCTTGAACAACCGCTTCACGTTGTTGCGATTGCCTAACGCTCCGCGTTGCAGGTTTGCCGCAGCTTCGGAATTTTAAAGTAGCTTCAGTATATATTGCGTATTTTTCGGGCAGTGGTGTTTTCAAATTATTGAGTTTACTATACATTGTCCGCAATTCGTCTAACGTTGGTGGTTGGGTACACGCGAGAAAAAGGCGACCATCGTCTTTCAATACAGAATATTTTTTGATTTTATCGGTTGGTGGTTTAGGTTTGCGGGACATTATGTTGAATGGCTTTGTTGACTTGGCAAGTCCGCCTCCGTAAGTGCCAACAAAAAAATTACAATCTTTAATTGTCTGAATTTTCGTTACGAAATTGTCCTGCAATCCCGAAATTTTTTGCGTTCCCTATCCTCGCTTGTTGCTAATTGGATCCATAACAACAAATCCATTTCGACATGTACCAATCCAAATTTGCCCAATTTCATCTTCGCAAGAGCAGTCAAATAATTTTCCGGCATTAGCCACTCCAACAACGCAGGCGAAGGCTGCCTAAAATCTTTCGGAGCACCACCGTAAAGACCTCTGACTTTGCCTACATAATCTTTACCGCGTGTGTATTCGATCATTGGAGCTTTCACCAATCCTGCGCTTGTTGCGATCCAGATTGATTGGCTGGCATTATTCACCGTTACAAGAATATCATTGATTTGACGGCAAACTTTGTCCATTTAAAAATCAGCACGCAGATAATGCAGATCATTCAAGGATAACCGCAGATCAGATTCTATTTTCTGATCTTGCGAATATCTCCCCTAAATCTGCGTCGTCTGCGTGCTGATTTTTATTTTGGTGGAGCAGAGCTATCAATTATACGAATGATCTATTGAATGCTTCAATGACTCTGTCCATTTCGGTTATTAGTTCGCGGTCAAGTTTTTTCTTTTCGTTTAACTTTTGCCAAACGCCCTTGTGCGAACCATGCAAAAATAATAAGAACTCCTTCTCCCATCTCAAAACATCATTCACCCCAACCTTATCAATAAATCCATGCGTTCCGGCATAAATAACAAAAACTTGATCAATCACATGCATCGGTTTACACAATCCCTGTTTGATCAACTCGTTGATTCTGTAACCTCGATCAAGCCGTGCTTGCGTTGCGGCATCAAGATCGGTTCCAAGTTGCGCAAACGCTTCAAGCTCGCGAAACGCCGCCATGTCAAGCCGCATCCCGCCAGCAACCTGTTTCATTGCTGGAATTTGCGCCGAACCTCCAACACGGCTAACCGAAATACCAACATTCATCGCCGGACGTTGACCTCTGAAAAATAAATCAGGTTGCAAATAAATTTGACCATCTGTAATTGAAATTACGTTGGTCGGAATATACGCTGAAACTTCGCCCTCCAACGTCTCAACTATCGGAAGCGCAGTCAACGAACCGCCGCCAAGCTCGCTCGATAACTTCGCCGAACGCTCCAAAAGACGACTATGACAATAAAAAATATCACCCGGAAACGCCTCCCGCCCGGGCGGACGACGCATCAAAAGAGAAATTTGACGATACGCGGTCGCCTGTTTGGACAAATCATCATAAACAACCAACGTGTGTTGACCGTTATACATGAAATACTCAGCCATCGCACAACCCGCATACGGCGCAATATATTGCAACGGTGCTGGCGCACTTGCGCCTGAAACAATCACAGTCGTATAATCCATCGCGCCGTATTGACGCAACGTCTCAATAATCCCCGCAACCGTTGAATCCTTTTGACCAACCGCAACATAAAAACATTTAACACCGGTTTCTTTTTGGTTTATAATTGTGTCAATACAAATTGCCGTTTTACCGGTTTTGCGGTCGCCGATAATCAACTCGCGTTGTCCTCGTCCGATTGGAGTCATCGCGTCGATTGCTTTGATTCCGGTTGCAAGCGATTCGCGTACCGGTTGACGGTCGGCAATACCCGGCGCAATACTTTCAACCTCGCGAAATGTATTCGTAACAATCGGTCCCTTGCCGTCCAACGGATTACCAAGCGGATCAAGAACACGCCCCAAAACAGCTTCGCCAACCGGCACCGAAAGAAGTTTTCCGGTCGTTTTGGCTTCGTCGCCTTCTTGCAATTTAAGATAATCGCCAAGAATAATCGCACCAACAGAATTCTCCTCAAGATTAAAAGCAAGTCCGGTTATGCCATTGGGAAACTCAATCATCTCCCCCGCCATAACGCCCGAAAGACCATAAATTTGAGCGATCCCATCACCAACCTCAAGCACAATACCAACCTCACGGACATCTATTTTTTGCTCGTATTGCTCAATTTCTTTTTGAATTACTGAGGCTATTTCGTCAGCATTAAATTTCATTAGTTCTCCTAATTTGATTTTTTAAAGTTTCAAAACGCAACCGCTATGGGCAAAACTTGCTCAAAATATCGGCTACAATATACTTCATAATTTTCAAAAACTCCGGCGGTGATTATAGCCAAAACAATTCCCGCTACAATATACCGTAAGGAAGTTTTATACCGACACCGGCATAGGCGGTAGGCTTCGCCCTCGAACAACCGCTTCACGTTGTTGCGCTTGCGTGTCCAACTTCGGGAATTTCAAAACAGCTTGAGTTAAAAGCTATTTTGAATGAAAGATGTCAGTAACATGCGCCTTTAATAGCACAAATCAGTTTTATATCGTAGCCGGTAAGGCGATAGGCTTCGCCCTTGAACAACCGCTTCATGTTGTTGCGCTTGCATGTTCAGCTTCAGGAATTTTAAAGTAGCCTCAGTATATTAACTGCCTTTATTTTTTGTCCTCGTAAAAAATAAAGGCATAAAGGCGCATTGCGTTATATCAAAGCCTACCGCCCATGTCGGTTTCCGTATTATTACAACTTAACGGGTTCGTAGGCGTGGTCGCGTTTGTTCAATACTTTGGCTTCGATTATCTCGTCAATCGTTCCAACAACCGCATCCGTATCTTCCGGATCAATACGTTGAATATCCGCAAGTACATCAATTCCCTCAACAACACGTCCGAAAACAGTGTGCTTGCCGTCAAGATGTTCAGTTTTGACGAATGTTAAAAAGAATTGCGAACCGTTTGTGTTTGGTCCTGCGTTTGCCATGCTCAACGAGCCGCGAAAATGTTTTCTTGCGTCTGGTTTACGGCATTCATCTGCGATTTGGTAGCCGGGTCCGCCTCTGCCGTTATCGCCGCCTTGTGCCATGAAGCACGGCAAGACGCGATGAAATTTTGTGCCGTTGTAATATTTTTTCTCGACCAACGCGATAAAATTTGCGACCGAGTTAGGTGCTTCGTTTTCAAATAACTCAATAACAATTTTCCCCTTGCTGGTATTTAACTCAACACGCGGCAATTTTGTTTTGGGGTCTTCGTTGGCTTTCGTTTCGGTTTGACGAATTTCTTTTTCCTTGTCCCAATCCGCTTTTATATCCGCAATCCGCTCACTCAACCCAAGAAAATTCATTGCCATAATTTCTCCATGCGACATTTGCGAACCGGCTTTGGACGACGATTCGGATTGCAAGAATTTTATGTATTGTTCAAACGATTTATTTTCTTTGGCAATCTTCAACCACGCCGCCGCCTCGCCAAGATCACAAGTCATAACTGCCGACAACCCCGCATAAGTATATAAAACTCCGGCATCTTCAGGAATGCCTTTATCGACAACCGACTTGAATATTTTGACCGCCACTTCAAAATTATCGCGGTTAAATTCCCAAATCAATTTGCTGAACAAAAAATTGTTGACGAAAATATTTCGTTTTGGAGCTTCAACGTAAGCCTCAATTCCGGTGTTCAGCATTGCCTCGTTTATTTTTTTTCCTTCGGCAAGCAGAACGCTGTATTCTTTGTCGATTTCTACCACACGTTCCGGTTTCGCGCTGGCATATTCAACTTTTAATTTCTGGAGTTTTTTGATCACTTCCGCGTAATTGCCGTATTGCGTCATGAAGTCTTTGTTTTTTGCACCAAGGTTCGCTACTTCGGCTTTGGCTGTAGCAATATCGAATTCGGTTTTGCTTGCAGTTGTGTTATTTGCAGCGGGTCCGGCGTTTTCTTTTGTGTTGGTTTCGGGTTGGGCAAAGGTCATTTGAATTGTTGTTACAAAAATTGTTAGGCAACAAAAAACGCCGCACAACAATAAATTGGCTAATGTTTTTTGTTGCGGGAATTTTTTTTCGGCGGCGAATTTGCCGGTTTCGAGTTCAAGTTTTGGAAATAGTGATATTGAATTTTTCATTTTTAGTTGTAATTTAATGTCGTTTGTGTATAGTTTGGGGCAATGCCTCGTTTGTTTCGAATATGCTCAAAAACAATTTGAACACGCCCCCTAATATACTAACAGTCGAAAGTTTCGCAAGCCCCTCACAACCGGACACATTTTTTATGGAACTCTTCAAAACCTACCTTTCGTATTAAAAATTACCCAACATTACATTAAATTTAAATGAAAAATAAATCAAAAAGACAATTTATCGACGAGAACAAAACGGTATTTACAATCAACAATACAAATCGCGGTCAAATTGATCTGTCACAATTTTACGAAAAATCCGAATCGAAAACTTCGCGTAAAATTGACCGTGACGAAAAACAAATTCGCAACTCGAATGCTGAAACCAAAAACGTTAAAAAAGGCGCGTCGAAGCACGGTAAACGCGGCGGTAAAAAACGCAATAATGTTGGCAGTGAGCCGCGTGAGAAGGATGCTGTTGGGTTGCGGGTTATTGGCGGCAAGTTTCGCGGGAGTCGTTTGGCTTATTCGGGCAACAATCGCGTTCGTCCGATGAAAGATCGGGTTCGTGAGGCGGTTTTTAATTTGATTGGTCCTGTGGTTCGCGGCAAGAATGTGATAGACCTTTTTGGCGGTACGGGGGCGTTGGCGATTGAGGCGTTGAGTCGCGGGGCGGTGTCGGCAACAGTGATCGAGATGCATTTACCGACGGCGGTATTATTGCGCGACAATTTTAAAGCGTTAGGGTTGTCGGCTGTTTATCAACTATGCAAAACGGATGCGTTTTTTTGGGCGAAGAATTGCGAGGCGCAATCTCAAGATGGTATTTCGTGGATAGTTTTTTGTTCTCCGCCGTATTCGTTTTATGTTGAGCGTGAGGCTGATGTGTTGGAGATGTTGGGCAAGTTGGTTGAGGTTGCGCCGATGGAATCTGTGTTTGTGATAGAGTCGGACAATCGTTTTGATTTTAACAAATTGCCCATTAAACCAACCGAAAATAAAATTCGCTCATACCCTCCCGCAGAAATCGCAATATTTGTAAAAACTTTTGAAAATGTTAGCACGCAGATGACGCAAGATTTTCAAGGATGATCGCAGATCGGATTTCATTTTTTTCTGATCTTGCGAAGATCCCCACAAGTCTGCGCTATCTGTGTGCTGATATTTTTAAAAAAATCGGTATTTGTTGACGTTATTATTTGATTTAGTACAATGCTGTTCTTGCTTTTTGGGGAATTTGTTAAGACGGATTGTTTTTTTGCGAGTGGGTCAAATTTGGCGTAAATTTGATTGGAGCAAATTCCCGTGTGTAGTACAAAAGTTGTTTTAAAATTCCAGAAGCCGGATATGTATGATCAAGCTACTTTAAAATTCGAGGAGCTGAACACGCAAGCGTAACAACGTTAAGCGGTTATTCAGGGGCGAAGCCTATCGCCCTACCAGCTACGGTATAATCGTGGCAACATGACACGTTTGCGGTGTACTGTGTTGAATCTGGAATTTGAAAGGAGAATTTAAAAATGGTAGAACGTTATGATCTTGATGGTTTTATTGCTGCTTCGGAGCAGAAGGATCTCAATGAAGGCGTGTTTGAGCTTGAGAGCGACAGGATGCTGGAAGTTAATTTGAACAACAGCATGGTCTGGACAAAACTCGGCGCAATGGTCGGCTATCGCGGAGACCTTAAATTTACCCGCGAAGGTATTTTTGAACAAGGTCTCGGTAACCTTTTCAAAAAAATGCTGACAAGCGAAGGCGCAAGATTGACCAGAGT
>JAIRWK010000036.1 GCA_031268995.1 Planctomycetaceae bacterium | reverse complement strand
CATGGCATATCCTTACCGGGGACACTGCTGTAACCGACATTCACTAAGAATGACCTTAATTTGTGGTATTATAAACTATGATAGAATAGTTTAGGGTGTTATTAAACAAGTCTATTATTCTCAGAAAAGTAAAAAAACTCTGCACCCCAAACTCTAGTCCCTAATGCCCCCTCTGCCCTTTATGCCCCTTTTGTCCCTTTTGTCCCTTAAAAATACGAGAGATTCCTCAAAAAAGAGATATTCTATTTTTTGTATTGGCATCGGTATATGTCGATATTATTTTCGATGTGGTCGTATCGTTTTTTTGTGAATCTGTGTTCAAAGGTTGCGTTTTGTCCTAGCCATTTTAGTAATTTATTATCTAATCCGCCGCGAGAGCTTGGGAGGACGATCCAAAGTTGTCCTGAGTTATTTTTATTTTGTTCGAGTATTGTTTGCAATTCTTTTATTGATCTATCGGGATCAGGGCGTAGTGGGAAGCGTGGGGTTTTATCTGGAATGTAATATTTAGCTGAACCCATTTGAATACCTGTGATGCCATCGCCGTTTTGCCATTTGTCGGCGATATAATTAAATGCTGCGCGGTTATCAAAACGCCCGCCGTCTTGATAATAACTAACCAACGACGGCAAATTCAACAACGTACAAACACACACCCAAACCACACAAAAAATACGTTTATACGGAATCGCAGACCGCAAAATAAGAAAATAAATCTCACGAATAAAAATTGCCGCCGTTACAATAAATGGGAAAATAAAAAGAATCCCATATTGCGGATTATAAACGATCTTCATCGGCAACACTAAAATTGCAAACCCGCAAAACAAAACACAAGACAGCCAATAACCATTGCCGGAAATATTGACCCGAAACAATAAAATAAAACTGCCAAGAATACTAAACAAGAAAAGAGACCAACCAATAATATTGATAAATGCCATTGCGGAATGTATTGGCGTGTAACCCCATGATAAAGATTTATTCCAAGACGAGGCGAATGGTAAAATATTGAAAAATGCGATCAAGAGAAGCACAATTGACCAGACTGAAAGTATCAAAATAATTTTGAGATTATTTTTTGCTATACCGAAGCCAGTAGGTTTTGCCCCTGAGCAACCGTTTCGCGATGCTACGCTTGCGTGTGCAGTTTCAGGAATTTTAAAACAGCTTGGGTATAAATTCTTGTCAACTGTATTTTTTGAACAGATCATGTCAACAACAACCGCCCCAAGTAAACCGCCCCAAATAATACCGCCAAAAACGTTGACAAACACCATCAAAACCGCCGCAACTCCAAGCCAAACCGCCGCAAACACAGAACGCCAAACCGCAACATAACCGCCCCAAATTAAAACCACAGAAATCAAAAAAAACGATTGAATGTAAAACCGATTATTCTGACTTTGCAAAATATGTTCCGGCAAAACCAAAAATAAAAGCGAAAGAATCAACGCACCAACAAAACCAAATATTGACCGCGTCATGATAAAAATCACACCAATACTCAATGTTCCCAAAACCGCCATCAAGACACGAGAGCCGAATTCATTCGTACCAAATAATTTGTAATCAGACCAATGTATAACATAAGACACAAACATCATTTGCGGCAAACGGTAGAGTTGTGTTTCTTCGGGTTGGGTTTTACCGTTTTTGAGATATTCGTCCGGCACCGGCACTTCGCCAAAAAAAATCTTCGTCTCCAACGTAGTAAAAAGCTCGTCAAATCCAAACGACCACTCGCCAAGACAATAAAAACGTAACACACCCGCAAAAAACACCAATACCAAAAATACCAAAAATCGATTAAACATTTTAACAGTTTCTAAACCTCCAAATTCCGTGAAATATTCACCGGTATTTTTAATGATGTTTCTTGAATGCCCACTTCGTCTCTTGTGTCCCTTGAAATTACTAGACAAAAGAATAAGAAAGTACAGTTATTTTTTGTTTGTTGGAGTTGATTTCATCTCTAGTGTGATGTCTTTATTTTTTTTTGTTTTGACGGCGTAGTTGAAGCCGGAGGATTCGGGGGTTAGGTATTTTTGGGGGATTGCTTGAGTGTATGGCGGCGAGTAGATGCCGTTTTTGTTTGTGTATTTTTTTTGGCGTTCTTCTTCTGTCAAAACGCTTGCTTCTGCCGCAAGTTCACTTTTGGACAAATATATTCGGTAAGTACCCGGATAAATTCCGTCGTTGGTTTTGAGGGTTGTCAATTTAAAATTTCCGTTGGCATCGGTCAAACCTACAGCGGATCGCGATTTGGCGGTTTTTTTAACGGGGACAAAAAACACACTTGCGCCTTCCACCGGCGTATCGTCAAGCAACACACGCCCTTTGACTTGACGCAATCCCTCAAGCCCACCGCTTGAACAACCACACATCTGACAAACGCCAAAAAACAAAATCAGTACAAATAATCTGTAACCTCTCATGGCAAAAAATAAGTGGTTATACCGTAGCCGGTAGGGCGATAGGCTTCGCCCTCGAACAACCGGTTCACGTTGCTGCGCTTGCGTGTTCAGCTATAGGAATTTTAAAGCAGCTTCAGTATAAATCATAGAACAACATTTGTCGATCAGGGGCAAAATAGACAGGAATTTATTATCTAAATAGGATTTTCCCAAACCTCATTTTCATCTAATTTTTTTAACAAAACAACCTCAGTAGCAAATGAATCCCTCCACACCCGCCCTCATTACCTCATTTGGAATATTTGTTGATTATTTCACGTCTGCACAAAACCTGTTTAATGGGGTAATGAGGGCGGTGTTTTTTTTAACTATTTGCTACGGAGATTGTTTAGTTAAGGAAATTAGGTGAAAAAGAGGTTATACCGTAGCCGGTAAGGCGATAGGCTTCGCCCCTGAACAACCGCTTCACGTTGTTGCGCTTGCCTAACGCTCTGCGTTGCAGGTTTACCGCAGCTTCAGGAATTTTAAAACAGCTTCAGTATATATTTTTGTTTAGGCATGAGTATATTAAAGACGCATTACAAAAACACCGCTCATATACCGAAGCTTACCGTCCATACCGGCGTTGGTTTACTTTCCCCCCCGTTGTCAGATTGTTTTTCTGCGGTATGCTATTACTGTCTTTGTCGGTGATTCAACGGTGGCGAAATTGGGAGAATTTCGGGCGCATAGCTCAGTTGGTTAGAGCGCAGCCCTGATAAGGCTGAGGTCGATGGTTCGAATCCATCTGCGCCCAATTATTATTATTGGGATTTTTTGACGCGAAACACGCAAAAATTACGCGAATGATGTTGACAAAAATGTTCGCGTAATTTTCGTGTGTTTTGTGTCAAAAAATTTTGTTCTGTTATCTTTCTGGTTTTGGCAATTCGCGTCCGTATTTTCTTTTTTTGTTTTTGCGGTTTTTTGAGTTGAAGTTAAACATTTTTGCGTTTGGATTTTTGCCGATAAATTTTTTCATTTCTTCAATTCTGTCTCTGATTATCGCCGCGCGTTCAAACTCTAATCTGTCCGCCGCTTCAAGCATTTCACGTTCAAGCTCGTTGATGTATTCTTGCGTGATAAATAATTCGTCATCGCCTTGTCCCACTGCCGCGTTTGCGTTAGCGTGAGCTTCTGCTTCCGCTTCTATTCCTTTGACGATATTTTTCTTAATTGTTTCCGGTGTGATTCCGTTTTTATCGTTGTATAGTTTTTGTTTTTTGCGTCGTCTTTCTGTTTCGTCAATTGCTTTTTGCATTGACTCTGTTACCCTGTCTGCGTATAGAATTACTTTTGCGTTGACGTTTCTTGCGCTGCGTCCGATGGTTTGTATCAATGAGGTTTCACTTCGCAAAAAACCTTCTTTGTCCGCATCCAAAATTGCCACCAACGAAACCTCTGGCAAATCCAACCCTTCACGCAATAAATTTACCCCAACCAATACATCAAACTTGCCCGCCCTCAAATCACGCAATAACTCAACTCGCTCAAAAGCATCAAGCTCACTATGCAGCCACTTACACCTGATTTTTTGCTTCTCAAAATACGCCGCAACATCCTCCGCTAACCTCTTCGTCAACGCCGTAACAAGCACACGTTCCCCGACTGCCGTCCGCTCGCGAATCTGTTCCATCAAATGTTGAATCTGCTTCGCCGCTGGCGCAACCTCAATTACAGGATCAAGAAGCCCCGTAGGTCTGATCACTTGATCAACAAGACAATTACCGGATTGTTCAAGTTCATAAGGACCCGGTGTTGCCGAAACAAAAACCGCTTTATTGATACACTCAACCCATTCGTCAAATTTAAGCGGACGATTATCAAGCGCGCTTGGCAAACGAAAACCATGCTCAACTAAATTTCTTTTCCGCGCCTGATCGCCGTGATACATTGCCCTAATTTGCGGCACCGTAACATGCGATTCGTCAATAAAAAGTAAATAATCGTCTGGAAAAAAATCAAAAAGCGTTTCAGGCGCGCTGCCTTGCGGGCGGTTTGAAAGCGGCGCACTGTAATTCTCGATTCCCGGACAATAACCAAGCTCTTGCATTAACTCAATATCATATTTTGTCCGTGCCATAAGGCGTTGCGATTCAAGTAATTTGCCTTGTTCTTTGAATACTTTTAGCCGTGCATCCAATTCTGTTTCTATTCTGACTATTGCCTCTTTGATACGTTCTTCCGGCATGACAAAATGCTTAGCGGGATAGATAAAAAATTCCGCTCGCCGCTCGACAGCTTCCGAAGTCAACGGATTGATTATCGCAATTTGCTCAATCTCATCTCCCCAAAACTCAACACGAATCGCAAACTCCTCGTAAGAGGGCCAAATGTCAACCGAATCACCACGCACACGAAATTGACCGCGTTCAAACGCAACATCATTACGATCATATTGAATATCAATCAAACGTGCCAACATCCGATCACGGCGAATCTCCTCACCAACACGAAGAGCTACCATCATTTCCTTGTAATCAGTCGGCGAACCAAGACCATAAATACACGAAACACTCGCAACTATTATCGTATCACGCCGCGTAACAAGAGAACTTGTTGCAGAAAGCCGGAGGCGGTCTATTTCCTCATTTATCGAAGCATCTTTTTCAATATAAATATCGCGTTGCGGGATGTATGCTTCGGGTTGGTAGTAATCGTAGTAAGAGACAAAATACGCAACAGCGTTGTTCGGAAAAAATTCTTTGAACTCGCTGTAAAGTTGCGCCGCCAGCGTTTTATTGTGAGACATCACAAGCGTTGGCTTATCGAAATGCGCAATTACATTCGCCATCGTAAAAGTTTTGCCCGAACCTGTAACACCTTTGAGTGTCTGCATCTTCTGACCTGACTCAATTCCGCGAATCAACGACTCAATCGCTTGAGGTTGATCACCGGACGGCTTAAACGGAGCTTGAAGGTCGAACATATATTCTATACTTATTTGTTTACCCGAAGCGGCTACTCAAGATTCCGCCCAATAGCAATTTTTTTGTCATGTTGAGGGTTTTGCGATTTTTAATTGTTCGTCAGTTGGATCGTAGAGATAGCGATGACCGGCGGGAAGTTGCGGCAGTTTGATCATGTCTTTTTTTATAATTTCTTCCATGAATTCTTCGTGAGTTGCCGGTGCTTTATTGTCGTGATTTGCTTTATACAATTGCATCGCTTTAGGGATTCTGATATTGTAAGTTGTCATTTCGGAAGCCCGCCAATACGTCCCAAGCGGTACCAAAAGCGGTGCCATAACAGTTTTTTCGCCGCCGTAATGCCCTTTTGCACCGGAACCAACTTCGGCTTTAACCACTTGTTCCGGTTTTTTGTCTTCTGTTTTTTGGGGCGGTTCTGTTTTTATTTCGGCAGTTCCTTTTTCGTTTGGTTTCGTTTGTTCGGTTTTAACGGGTTCGGGTGTTTGGGCTGGAGTTGTGGTATTGATCAAGGTTGTAGTTTCGGTCGGTTGTGTATTTGGGCGTTGCTTCGGTTTTGCCCCTTCACACCCCGACAAAAACACCAAAAAAATCGGTAATAATACCGCCGCCGTTAAACAGACGGCAAACTTTGCCCTCGAACAACCATTTCGCGTTGTTATAGTTACAAATTCGGTTTCGGGAGTTTTTAAACAGCTTGAGTTGACAATAATATTTTTCATGTTATTTAAATTTTTTGAGGTGTTAAGTTGTTTTAATTGATACCAAATCGTGGACTAATTCTGATATTGCTTCTTGTGTTGGCGGAATGTTTGTGTAACCTTCTTTGGTCAAAATTACGGATTGAATACGAAACACTTTTGTCGGCGATCCCAAGTTGCCGCAACGATTGATGTCCGCGCCAATATCATCGAGATTCCATTGTTCTATCAACCGCCCTGCCGATTTGTGATTGTCAATTTGGTCTTGTGCAATTTCGGCGGCGATTCTATCGTTTTTGTGCCGCATCATATTTTTCGCGCCCCAAGCTCTCGGCGTGTTGGCAGACTCAACAACAGTGAAAAGAGCCGGAAGCCTTATCTCCACAACCTCCCAACCGTTTCCGATATCGCGTTTAACGGTTACGATGTTATCTGTTATTTTAACGATTTCGGTCAAACATGTTATTTGGTGGATACCGAGTTTTTCGGCGCACTGCGGGGCGGTTTGGGCGGTGTCGCCGTCGATTGCTTGTCGTCCTGCGAAAATGAAATCGTAATTGCCGATTGTCCGAATTGCTTGTGCGAGAATATAACTTGTTGCAAGAGTATCGCTCGCTGCTGCTCGTTTATCGGTTATCAAAATCGCCCTGTCCGCACCGCGATAAAGCGTATCACGCAATATCTCCGCCGCTTTTGGAGGTCCCATTGAGACAACCGTAACCTTGCCGCCATAACGATCCTTCAACTCCAACGCCGCCTCAAGCGCATGTAAATCATCAGGATTAAATATCGTCGGCAAAGCAGCACGATTAACCGTACCGTCTTCTTTCATTGCGTCTGATGTTATATTGGATGTGTCTGGAACCTGTTTAACAAGTACTATCGAATTTGGCATAAAATTTACTGAAATTATATCTTGATGGTTAGGGGAAAACGGGCAAAAGGAAAAAATATAAAATTATACCGTAGCTGTTAAGGCGATAGGCTTCGCCCTTGAACAACCGCTTCACGTTGTTGCGCTCGCGTGTCCAGCTTCAGGAATTTTAAAACAGCTTGAGTATACGCTTGCATGTTCCGCTCCATGAATTTTAAAGTAGCCTGAATATATCTCTCCAAGTATTACTGAAATTTCAAAACAGTTTTTGCGCAGTCCGGTAATTGTATTCTAATCTCCCAATGACGCAAGACTGGTACACCAAATGAAACCTCTTTAAGGGATAAGAGGGACACAAAGGACAAAAGGGACAAAAGGGACACGGGACAGTTAGAACCCTGCCCCGATTGGGCGACCACAAGGGTCGCCTCTACATTCAAGTCATTTAATGATGTTGAGTAAATGGTTATACTCAAGCTACTTTAAAATTCCTGTAACAATTCAGTCGAATGATTTAATTTATTTTTTAAACCGCGAAATACGCTAAAAGAGCACGAAAGGTCGCGAATAATTTAGTTTCGCGTCTTTTCGCGTAAATTTCGTGTGTTTCG
>JAIRWK010000024.1 GCA_031268995.1 Planctomycetaceae bacterium | reverse complement strand
CAAAGTCTCCGCGTCAATCGGCTGGCTAAATTCCTGCGCTTGCACTTTTGTTAACGTCAAAACCAGAAGCCCAATTGTCAAAATCGAAAAACATGTTGTTTTCATCGAAATTTTCCTTTAAAAGTTAAGTTGTGAATTGTAGTTTTATAACCGTTCATGGTCATTGCTGTAAATTATTGCATCCTTTTCGCTTGCTTCTCTTTTGATTGAATAAATCAGATTGTTGAAGAAGGCAGCGAGTGATTGAGGATTATTTGATGTTTTTTGGGACAATAAACGCTTATAATGACTCATGTTACGCGAATGGCGGACGTGAATAATATAAAAATATTCGCGCTCATTCGTGTTCTATTGACGTGTTTCGCGTTTAATTTTTCCCTCGCTATTCTATCTCGCAACCGAAGATTTCTTTGTTGCCCAATATCGTTAGTCCGCGTTCTTTGATTTTTTCTATTGCAAGATCGGGATTATTAAATCTAAAAATACTGATTGACGAATCGGTTGTTTGTTTGTCCGCTCCCTTCACCGCCGCCGGTACAAGAGAAAATCCATACATGTATTCAATATTCAATTGCGCATCATCCATTGCCTCCAAAATATTAGCAAGACCACCCGGACAATGCTCAACCGAAATCGCAATCACCTCCGAAATCTTCACAATCACATCATGTTGCTCAAACTCCGATTTCGCACATTGCCACTCCTTGACAAGCAATCGCAATATCCCAAATTGCTCCGTGTCCGCAAGTGCCATCGTCTCAATATTTATACCACAATCCGCAAGTATCCTACAAGCACGACTAACATTACCCGGCTTGTTCTCAAGAAATACAGATAGCTGTTTAAGTTTCTTAGACATAAAATTTCTCCCCAATCTATAATAAAAGTTAAATTAAAATCTCACACCACACCTCCACAAATAAAAGCAAAAAAGGATTTTTTAAAAACCTTCGCGCGGCTTCCTCAAATTCGGTCGATCTTCAGTCGACTAATTTCGATCAATGTCGAATAAAATTAATTTTTAGAAATTCCCTTCATTTACTCACTCGTTTATTTGCCAAGCGATTACTTTGCTTCCAGTGGCAACAATAAGTTGTCCTGCAATAATTACCAGACCCGTTATTGGTTCGCCAAGCGTAAAAGAATCTACTTGGTTGCCCAATTGATCAAATACGAAAAATTCACCAAGCCGCGAAACCGCTATCCATTCCCGTTTGGACTCGCCCAATAAATTCGCCGCCAGTAAATTATACTCACCAGCAGGCAACGGTTTTTGCCAACGAATTGCACCCGATTCACTCAATACCGCAATCGCCGTCCACTCACCATCCGCCGCTGAAATTATCGTACATAAATTGCCGCTAACTACATCAAACAAAAAACACCAAACCGATATACCGACGCTAGGAAGGGCGTTAGGCTTCGCCGACTCCAATCTCTTGCCGTCCGCCGAATACATCCGCAACTTCACAACCGAATCAACCGCATCAAGCCCATACAATCCACGTTGCCCCTTGATTTTATAATCGCCAATTTGAAACGGCGACGTAACCTTGTCATCACGCCAAATCTCCTTGCCCTCCAAATCAATCACACAAATCGAATCACCACCCGCCACATTACCGTCAATCGCAACCACCCCAACCGCCACCTCCGGCTCGCCAACCCCGTCAAGATCAACAAAACGAAAATCCGAAATTTTCAACTTCACGTCCGCCGCCTTACGCTGCGGCACATAACGCAACCGCGACTTGAAATCGGCATCAAAAATATGAACCACACTGCCACTGTTCGACGAAAAACCAACATACACCGGAACCGACTCCAAAGATGATTTTTGCCCGCCGCCCAAAACATAATCGCCCGCCGAATCAATAGATGTTCGCACAAACGTTAAAAGCTCGTCATTGGCAAATCCCTCCGGCGTAACCTTCCTAATCAACTTGCCGGCAGTGTCTATCAACGCAACACTGTTTCCCTCACACGGCACAAGCAATATTGTCTCACTAATATTATCACGATTTTTTGTTGCGCTATTTGTATCAGTGCCTGTTTGCTTGTCCGCTTTAGCTTCGCCGTTTTTTTCACCGTCAACTTTACCGTCAACTTTTTTGTCCGAATTTTTAACATTCAATAACGCAATATTACCAGTCGAAGCAAGCGCAATTTCCCATTTTTTCTCCAACGTAAAAGTTTTCGGCAAACTTTGCGGAACAAGTTTAGGCACAACCGATTCGTCCGTCTGAACACAACTCAACGCAAAAAAATCCCGCTCCACCATCAATTTCAACTCTTCCAAATGTTGAATTTTTCGTTGCTTCAGAATTTTTTGTAACTCGCCCAAATTTTTTTCATAAGGTTTTTTGCCCTCCTCTATCTCCTTCAAAAGAGAAGCTATCACAGATGTTTGCACGCCGCCGCGTGAATAAAACTCGACTCTGTTTTCCTTGCCAATTACCACAATCGTCGGAAACGAATCCACCGACAACGCATCCGTCAGCTTGCCGCCAACCTCACGCCAATACGGCTTCCTAATCCCCCAACCCTCACAATACGATTTCAAATCCGCAATCTGTTTGTCCTTGCCGCCGCTAGCCTGATCGTCAGAATTATCGTTAGAGTTGATGACAAAAAATTGTACATTTTTGTTGTTCGCATTTTCATCAGCGGCTTTGTAAAATTCGCCAATCGCCCTACGACACGGCTCACTCCAAGTTGTCCAAAAACAAAAAACCGAAATCTTGCCCCGCAAATCAACAAGAGATTTTTGTAACGGTAATTCTTTCGTGTTGCCATTCAACGTAACAGGATCATTATTCGTTGCGCCGCTATCGTTATTATTATTTTTGCTGTCAACATCGGCAGAATTATCAGGAGTCTTTTCCACCACATCCGGCGTAGGCGCAACTTGAACAACCACTTGCGTCTCTTTCGTTTTGCTCATCAATTTGTCCGCGTCAAAAATCAACTCCTCAAATTTCAACAACTCAAGATCCGTCAACCTCTTGCCCAAAATTTCCGTTTCAACTGGTTTAAATTCAGACACCTGTTTTGCGTTTTCGGGTTGTAGCATCATGAACGCTTCCTCCGCAACCGGTAAATCAAATTGCGCATCATTCATCTCAATCCGAATCGTCCGCACACTCTCAAATTCAGCAGCAACAAGTAAACCCTCAACCATATAATCAAACTGCAATAACGCACTGTTGCGACGACTTATCCAAAGCACCCTGTCCCCACGATCATGCTTTATCTTAATAACATCACACGGAATATTACCAATAGATTGCGATTCCAATAACTCCGTTTTTGAACCTTCAGGCAAAAATGTTTTGAGCGGATCCTCAGCAAATAAAAGTATCAGTTGCGGTGGAAAACGAAGAACACCACTCGGAAAAACAACATTCATCGATTGATCAAGCTCAACATCACTAAACAATTTATCAAACGTAAACAACTCCGGCGTTGGAAAACGTAACACTTGTTCCGGTAACGCCCTAATTTGCGCATAACAATTTCCGTCATACGAAATAAGTTTGCCCTCATTACACTCAATCCGCAATTTGTCCGGCTTCCTAAATGCAACCGTACACGACCAAGTTATGGGTTCGGCATCAGGTTGCACCATCTTACCGACAATCCTCCCGCGACCATGATCCGCATAAGATTTCGCAGTACGATACGCCGTAACCATGCGGTCAAGAATCTCTATTACTTTCTTTTCGTTGTCTTTAATTTCGTTTTCTCTGGCGGTTGTTGTGCTGGTGTTTGCTGGGTCAGTTATCTCAACAGGCGGATTATGCTCATGCGTCCCATGAGAACACGAACACCCCTCACCCACCAAACAAAACAAAATAATAACAAATGATAAATTCACTTGCACCAAAGAAAACTTAGAACCGTATCCTGCCATAATTCCTCCATCTATACCAAAACCAGTACAGGCGATATGCCTCGCCCCAACAACCGCTTCACATCGTCACGCTCGCGTTTCCAGCTTCGGGAATTTTTAAAGTAGCTTGATGGAACCTCCAAAAACATTCCTCCAATGAGCGATGTTAGCCTCTGCGCCGTTAATAGCCTCAGTCGGATTTTTCAATTTCCTTTATGCCTTTATCTTTTTCGTTCTTGCAAAAAAATAAAGGCATAAAGGCGCAACTAATAAATACTCATTGCTACTAAAGACGCATTTTATCAACATCACCAATTGATTAGGATTTTCAGAAATTCTCTTGAGCATAGCTTCAATATTGGGTAACTTTGCAACACATCCCCACCCACACCAACAGAAATTTTAATACGTAAGCCGATTTCTTGCAATTGGTGCCAACGAAAAACAACAACCAACGACAAAAATGTCAATCGAAACAAAAAGATATACCGTAGCCGGTAAGGCGATAGGCTTCGCCCTTGAACAACCGCTTCACGTTGTTGCGCTTGCGTGTTCAGCTTCAGGAATTTTAAAGTAGCTTCAGTATACCGGTGTCGGTATATTTTTTGTACTACGAAAAATAGACCGTGAAATATGATAGTGCCGTCATATTTCACGGGGATAAAATATACCCAAGCCGTTCTAAAATTCCAAAAACTGAACTCTCAATCACATCATCGCAAAATAGTTGTTCAAGGGTGAAGCCTAACACCCATATCGGTTTCGGTATATTTTGTCCCGTACAAAATTATGACAATTACGGCATTGTCAGGTGGCTAAACAAAATATTCTTGAACAGCTAAATTTTTTGGCATATTTTTTGCTAACAGTTACTGTTTAACGCCCAACTTGAAATCTTGATCAAACAAAACCAATGCGAATATGCTCAAAACCGCTTTAAATTCCCGAAACTGGACGCGCAAGCGTAACAACGTGGAGCGGTTGGTCAAGGGCGAAGCCTATCGCCCTACCGGCTACGGTGTAAACGTAACATTGCAGCGTAATTTGGTACGATCCGGATTTCAATTAACCATTTAATTTCGAGAAAGGATATATTTCAAATGAGTAGATACATTAAGGCTACTTCAAAAAACCAGAAACTAAACACACAACAACATAAAGCAGTTACTCAAGTACGAATTTTGTCGTTCATACCAACTGCGGCATATTTTTTGATGGTGTCTTTGGTTTTTTCGTTTTCAGTGTTGTCTGCTGTTGCGGACGACGACAAATCGAAGATTGCGTCACTTGATGATGCTAAGACAGTTGCGGATGTCAACAATTATGTTGCGCAAAATACCGCCGAACTTAACAAGATTAAGCCTAAAACAGGCGAAGAATTTGTAAAAAAAGCTCGTGACAAAGGTAACTTGCTTGTTTCAAGCGGCGACAAAATCATTGCAATAACAGACAACAAGTCAGAACAAGATCGGGGATTCGAGTTGAAAATTTCCGGTTTGAAAGAACTGATTCTTGCGGAAAGATTCACGCCAGCGCAAAAGAACGAACCTTCCACAACCGAATACCAAAATGAACTTGAGGATTTATTGGTTAAATTGGAAAAAGAAGGGCGGAGTCCCCTCGTTACTAACGGCGAACGCTACACGCAATTTGCCACCGCATCAAGCGAACTCCGCAGTAATTTTTCCGCAGAAAAATTCAACGATTTCGTCAAGAAATCAAAAGAATGGGCGGTTAAAAAACCGGTTAATTTTGAGCCGCTTCGTCCGCTTTTTAGAGTGCTTGATGTTGCGTCGTCGCCAGCGGCGAAAGTTGTCGATTCGCAGATTGCGGACAAAACGCTTGCCGATTTGATTACCTTTATCGATTCCGATGAATTTGCCTCGACCGGCGCGGACAAAAACGCTGCCCGCGAACGGCTTAAAAGTCACGCTTCCATAGTTGACCGTCGGGGACGTTACTCGCAATTTTTAATCGATGCGAATTCATTGCGTGAAGAATTTAACGCGGATAAATTCGGAGAGTTTGTCAAGGAAGCGAAAAAATGGGCGTTGAGTCCTCTCAATTTTAAACCGGTGCAACCATTACTCAAAGTGATCGAGGTTGCGGCGGCTGAAGTGCCGCGTGGTGATTCGCAAATTGTTGATAAGGTACTTGATGATTTGACGACTTTTGTAAACTCCGGCGAATTTGATTTGCCCGAAAAAGAAAAAATTGCAACAATCGACCAACTCAAAGGCTACACACTTCGCATCGTCGGCAAAAAACCGGAAATATACGGAAAAACACTCGACGACAAAGATTTCAATTGGGAAGCGTTGCGGGGAAAATATGTGTTGGTCAAGTTCACAGCGTCTTGGTGCGGACCTTGCAAGGGCGAGATTCCGGGCATGTTATCTGCTTATGAAAAGTATCATGACAAAGGCTTGGAAATCGTGTCGATCTACGTTTGGGATAAATTAGACGCAACTAAAAAAATCGTCGCGGATGAAAAACTTCCTTGGATAATTTTGTCCGAAGAACTCACCGAAAAATCCGAACAACCATTGCAAAGTAAAAAATTCGCAATCACAGGAGTCCCGACAATGTTCCTGGTTGACACCGACGGCAAAATAATCTTCACCGAAGCACGTGGCGAAAAACTCCAAAAGAAATTGCAAGAATTATTCAAAGAATAATTCATACAATTTGAACAGTTCGCAAAAAGTTATACCGTTTTAGGTATATCCCGCTTTCATTGGGGCGATCTAAAGAGTCGCCCCAATGTTTTTTTGAATCCAATCCGGCGGTTGCGCTGCGCTACACCGCCGGTTATGCACATCACGCCCCATGCGGGGCTACGGAAAATATTCACCCGCTAAATTTCAATGTCGCTGTTCGCAGAAAAACTAGGTTTTTGGAAATTCCCCTCTTTGTTCTCAATATCTATTGTGCATTTCTATCGCTCAAGTATAATTGCCGAGTGGAAATGAAATTAGTGTGATCATTACATTGGAAAATGCTAATTAATGATTGCCCTTATCATGAACACAAAAATTAACCTTAAAACATTAACTTCCGAAGGGAAAATATTCAAATGAAAAAATCACTGAAAACAATTTTATTGGTTTGCTCAACTTTTTTGGCTTTTAATTTTGCGGTTGCCGACGAACCGGTTGCGGTTGATGCGGCGAAATATCCGCGTCAGGTGTTGCCGTTGCCGGAGCAGGTGTTGTGGCAAAACATGGAGCAGATCATGTTTGTTTGCCTTGATCCTTGTACTTGGCAAAACCTAGAATACGACAACCTCTCAACACCGCTCGATAAAAT
>JAIRWK010000437.1 GCA_031268995.1 Planctomycetaceae bacterium | reverse complement strand
ATACGCTAAAAGAGCACGAAAGGTCGCGAATAATTTAGTTTCGCGTCTTTTCGCGTAAATTTCGTGTGTTTCGCGGTAAAATAAAAAAATAAAAATCAAACGACTGAATAGTTACAAATATTGTACAAAAAGCTACGAGAAATTTTATTTTCTTAACGGTTGGGCTGGTTATTGACAAGATGATTGAAAAAGTGCATGATAATCGGTCGCGGTGTGTTTTGGGGAAAACTTGTACCGGCTCCGCCTTGCCGGCTGCGGTATAAAATAAATTTTAAACTGGCTGTTTGCGATTTAAATTTCGATTGCCGAAATTATAAATAAGCCGACAGCACAACAACAAACAATTTTTTAAAACAATTAAAAAAATGAGACGACTATTTTCTTCTCGGTTATTTTTTTCACAATTATTTTCTACGGTTTTATTTTCAGCGGCTGTTTTATTTTTGTCTGTATTGAATGCGGACGAAGGGATGTGGCTTTTTGAGACGCCGCCATCAAAACAAGTTAAAGAAAAATACGGATTCGATTTGACAGACAAATGGCTTGAACATGTTCGTTTGTCTTCGGTGCGTTTTGGGCGAAGCGGCAGCGCGTCGTTTGTTTCGGCAAACGGTTTGATAATGACAAACCATCACGTCGGCGCAGCACAGTTGCAAATGCACAGTACTCCGGAAAATAATATGCTCAAAAATGGATTTTACGCCAAAACGTCGACAGATGAAATTCATTGCAAAGGACTTGAATGTATTGTTCTGAACAGTTTTGAGGATGTAACGGATATACTTGCAAAGGTTACGGACGGGTTGTCATTGGAAGCGGCGGCAAAAGCCAGAAGCGAAACAATAAGTAAAATTGAACAAGAAGAAGCCAATAAAACAAATTTACATTGCGAAGTTGTTACGCTTTTTCAAGGTGGTAAGTATCATCTTTATCGTTATAAAAAATACACAGACATACGTCTCGTTTGGGCACCTGAACAAGACATCGCGGCATTCGGCGGCGATCCTGACAACTACGAATATCCGCGTTATTGTGTTGATTGTTCTTTTTTCCGTGCTTATGAAAACGATAAACCGGCGAAGGTTGAGCATTACCTGAAATGGTCAACAAACGGCGTGAAAGAAAATGATCTCGTTTTCGTTTCGGGATTTCCGGGTACAACAAACCGTTCTTTTACCCGTGAACATCTTAAATTTCAACGCGATGTATTTTTTCCTGAGCGTCTTTCGCGGCTTTATCGTCGTGAGGTGATTTATTCTGCATTTGCGGAGCGTTCGCTTGAGAACAGACGGCGGATTTCGCATGATTTGGATGCGGTGAAAAATTATCGCAAACGCGCAATCGGTCAACTCGACGGTCTCCAAACTCCATCGCTTTGGAAATCAAGAAACGAAATAAATATTCAACCCGACCCAATGACAAAACCTTGTTCGGAGTTGTCTCTTTTTTACACGGACTATTGTTATTTTGAACTCGGCGAAGCGTTTAACTCGCAAACCTTCCGTCTTGCCCGACAACTCGTCCGTCTTGCACAAGAAAAAGAGAAACCAAACGCCGAGCGAATGCGTGAATATCGCGATGGAAATATTGATTCGCTTAGGCGTGGTGTTTTGAATGATTCGCCGATTTATGAGGATGTGGAGGTATTGAAGTTAGCGGATTCGTTGACGATGTTGCTTGATAGCGGCAAGAGTGATGAGTTGGCATCGAAGTTTAGCGAATTTTCGCCGAAGGAATTAGCGGAGAAGTTAGTGTTTGGTTCAAAGTTGCGTGATGTTGCGGTGCGGCGTAAGTTATTGGAGGGTGGAATTTCGGCGATAAATGCTTCGGATGATCCGATGATCAAATTTGCGATTGATGTTGATTCGATTGCGAGGCGGCTTCGCAAAAATTATGAGAATGATTTTGAAGCTCCAATGACGGCAATTTACGCGAATTTGGCAAAAGAACGGTTTGCGAAATTCGGTAATACAATTTATCCAGACGCAACATTTACGTTGCGGCTTTCGTACGGAGCTGTCAGGGGCTACGAGGAAACGGGCAATTATATCAAACCGGTAACAAATGTTGCGGGCATGTTTGAGCGGGCTGAATCAATGAAATTCAAAGAACCCTTTAACACGCCGCAAAACTGGCTTGACAATAAAAATAAACTAAACCCAAACACAGCATTCAACCTCGTAACAACAAACGACATCATCGGCGGAAACAGCGGAAGCCCGCTAATAAATGCCAAAGGCGAAGTGGTTGGATTAGTTTTTGACGGCAATATTTATTCGTTATCGAATAATTTCATTTATACGGAAACGTTGAGTCGAAGTGTTTCTGTTCACGTTGACATAATTTTGGAATCACTCAAAAAAATATACAACGCAGAGAGAATCGTAAACGAACTCATGGAAAAGTAAAAATTTTTTGAACAGTTGCGAAAAATCTCTATTGACCGATAAGGCTCGATACTTTAAACTACCCACAATTGAGGTTCGGAGAGTTGCAAGGTGATTTTAAGTACACACTAAAATTTCCCGAAACCAGATACACGACCGTAACAACGTGAAAACGGTTGTCCAAAAATGAAACCTGCCGCACATGTCGGATTTGGTATAACATTAAAATAATTAAAAAAATGAGCGGACATCAAAACGATTTGAAAAATTTTCTTATTGATCAGTACGAGGATTGGATTTACCCCAATCGCAAGATTCTTGGGGTTCTTGTTCTTTTGGTATTAGTGATACTTGGCGTGTTGTTTTTTGTTTCGCGTTCTAACGCGAACTTTAGAGCGACGGCTTGGGAACGTTTTTTTACGGTGCTGGATTCGCCCGATCCAATTAAACCGCTTGAACAATTTGCGGAAATTAAGGACGGTTTTTTTGAATACCAGTCAGCAATTATGGCAGGTCAATTGTTGCTCACGCAAGCTTGTAATGCAGGTTTCACGGACAAATCGCAAGCAACCGAAAATATTGAAAAAGCACTAACACTGTTCCAAAATGTACGCGACAGCCGAAACGCAGATAACAAATTCAAATGCCAAGCCGCACTCGGCGCAGCACAAGCCCTTGAAGCATTGGCAAGTGTAAAAGCAGGTTCAAACGATATTGAGTTGGCAATCGCAGAATACAAAAAAATAACAGAAAAATGGCAAGGAAAATACGAAGCAAAAATCGCCGAAAAACAATTAGCATTGCTCTCTCGTCCAAGTACAAAAAAATTCTACGACCGCTACGCAACCGCAACCGTTGAACCCGAACCAAGCGATTTTAAAATTGAAATAGACAAAAACGCACCACTAACACCCGACACAAATAACCCGCTTTTAGAAAATTTGTTCAAAGACTCCACTCCAGAAGAAACACCCGCCGAAACTCCTAAAAACGAACCAACTCCCGAAACACCAAAAAACGAAACACCCAAATAGTGTTTTTTTTCGAGTGAGATTCTAGCGTAATACTAAGGGGCACGAGGGACATTGGGGACAAAAGGGATGGAGAGATTTTCAAAGTATCCTTTGTGACTCCAATGTCTTTTTTGTTGTTGGTGTTGTTTCTTTCCTCAAGTCCCTAAGCCCTTTTTGCCATTTCTGTCCTTGATGTCTTTTGAGTCGTTTCTGTCTCAGTTTTGTCTCTCTTTTAACAAAATGGGAAATTTGCGTAAGAATAGATAGTCTTTTTATTATGATTGTATCGGTTATTTTAAAAATACCGATAATCTCTATGACTATTTTGCGAAAATGATCCGCTCGTTTAAAATCATCGCAAAAAACACAAAAAAGGTTTTTTTGAAAACCTACAGTGTTACACTCAAGCTATTTTTAAATTACAGAAGCTTCGGTATAGAAATTCCCAATAGCATATAAAAAATGTTTTTATTTGACACTCTTCACATGGCTAATACTGCAATGAGTAGTAGCCAACTTGGGATGCAAGTTGTTGGTCAAAATTTGACTAACGCTCAAACGGCGGGGTACGTTCGCGAATCGCTGAACTTGCAAACAAATAGCGGCAAAAAAACCGGAAACGGTATTCTTGTCGGCGGCGGCGTTCACGTTACCGGTATCACACAAGTTATTGACAAATTCCTCGAAGAACGCCTCCGAAACTCCATCAGCGACTCAAACGCATCCGCAACACAAGAAAAATATTACTCCGAACTCGAAGCATTGCTCAACGAGTTGTCCGAATACGATCTAAGCACCTCCATCGAATCATTTTTCAACTCAATCGATAACATCCAAAATCACCCCGAAAATGTTACATACCGCCAAATGGCAACAGAACAAGGTCTAAAACTCACAAAAGATATAAACCGAATCGCCGCCGAAATAACAAATATCCAAACCGAAATAAATTCCACAATAACAAATACAGCAAACGACATAAATAAATTATTGACCGAAATAAACGAACTAAATAAAGGAATCGCACTCTACGAAGCAGGCGGAACAAATAATACAAGCGACGCAATCGGGTTGCGTGATCAGCGGCTAGTTGCGCTTACGAAATTATCGGAATACGTAAATATAAAAACGGTTGAAAATCCGTCGAACGGTAGTGTTGCGATTTATTGCGGGTCGGATATTTTGTTGATGGATGGAGTGCAAAGCGAATTGATGGTGCGGAAACAATACACCGAAAATAATAATACTTTTTATGCCGAAATTTGCGTTAAAAATACAATGACACCGCTTGATGTTCGCAGCGGATATGTTGTTGGTTTGTATCAGGCGAACAATGAAATTTTGGGCAATTTTAGTAACGAGTTGGACAAATTCGCACTTGGGCTGGTTGACGAGTTCAATAAAATTTACACTTCGGGGCAAGGTTTGACCGGATACACGAATCTCACTTCCTTGGCAGCGTTTGACCAACCCGCACAAGCAATAAGCAGTTATCCAAACCTAAACCCGCCAATAACAAACGGCGGATTCTACTTGCAACTCTACGACCCCAAAACCGCCGTTACAACCGAACATTACATTCCAATCGAAGTTGACCAAGCTCCAAAAGTTGACCCGTTCTCGCTAAAAAAATCTCCGGCAATAATCGGAACAAGCATAAACGACATCGCAAACGCCATCAACGAAATAAACGGCATTAACGCTTCTGTAAACGCATTTGGCGAGCTTGAGATTTCGTCGGAAACATCGGGGTTGGAGTTTGCGTTTGCGAGCGACACTAGCGGGGTTCTTTCCGCCATCGGCATAAACACTTTTTTCACAGGCAACTCCGCAAACTCAATCGGAATCAATAACACCATACTAAACGACCCAAGCAAATTTGCCGCATCAAAAAACGGCGTAGGTTACGACGTTAATAACAGCGTGCAATTGTCCGCAATGTCAGTGAAACCAGTTGCAGGATTGGGCAACAGATCGGTTATTGATTTGTATGACGGAATGGTCAGCGAAATAATGTTGTCGGCAAGCACAATGAAATCCATAAACGCGACAAACTCACTCTACCAAGCCTCCATCCAAGCACAAAGAGACTCAATCAGCGGCGTAAACATCGAAGAAGAAACAATCCTAATGATGACCTACCAACGAACATTCCAAGCAAACTCAAGATTGGTCGCAACAATAAACGAAATGCTCCAAACGTTAATAGAATTGTAAAAATGTCATAATGGTATTTTTTAAAATTCCCCTATACCGTAGCCGGTAGGGCGAAGCCGCCCATACCGGCTACGGTATAGCTTCAGTATATACTGGAGCTACTTTAAAATTCCAGAAGCTGAACACGCAAGCGCAACAACATGAAGCGGTTGCTCAAGGGCGAAGCCTATCGCCCTACCGGCTAAGGTATAACATTACCCACAAAATTAAAATGTCAATAATGCCGCTTGGTTTTAATCGTATTAGTGTTCCGTCTCAGATTTCGCGTGCCGGTATTAATTTGGCAAACGGCGGATCGCTTAAATCAAAATATGAACAACAACTCACCTCTCAAGTACAATACCAATACGGAAGCGATTCGCCCTACAAAGCATCAACAACATTGACCATCCAATCCCAAATCGAACGCAAAATACAGAATACAACAAACCTCAAAAACTCACAAAACTTTCTCACCGCCAGCGATTCCGCATTGTCGAAAGTTGCTATCTTGACCAACGATGCACAATCAGCAGCCTTGAACGCGATAAATACCTTGACTACCGCCGAAGAACGCAACTCTCTTGCCCAAAACGTTAAACAAATAATACAACAGTTTTTTAATTTCGGAAATACTTCATACGAAGGACGATATTTGTTCGCCGGTTCAACTACAGATGTTATTCCGTTTGAATGGGGCAACGATTCGTCCTACACGATCAATTATAACGGCAACGATTCCAACGTCTTATCTTGGAGCGACACTGATATTCTCACTGCGTCAAATATCGACGGTGTTGAAATATTCGGTGCAATCTCAAATCCCGTTCGCGGAAAATTCGACCTCAACCCTGCCCTAACAAATTCAACTTTGCTAACCGATTTGAACGGCGGGCGTGGAGTTGATAAGGGATTTGTGCAAATTACCTACACGCTCGACGGGATTGCAAATACCTACGAAGTCGATTTGAGTAAATGCGTTTCTCTCGGCGATGTTGAACGGCAACTAGAAGGCAAATGGAATCCTTATTTCTCGCTAACAGTCGATTTTGGCGAAAACGGCATGGTGATTTCTTTGCCCGCCGACGTAAACGGCACCGTCAAAATCACCGAATCAGGACGCGGAAACACCGCAAAACAACTTGGTATCCCCGTAAATAAACAATTCGACCACAACAATAAACTCGTTTGCAACGACCTTAATCCCGCCCTCACACAAACAACAAATTTGTCAAATATTCTTGGTACACGCGCTAACACAAAATTGATTTTTGCCGGCGGAAATAATGACATTATAGTTGAGTCGAAATGTAACGGCGAAAATTATGTTACGGCGGATGGCAGTGTTGTACCGCTTAACGGAATTACTTTTGCAATCCAAGCCGATTCAAATATCACACAAGGTAACGAATCCGCCGAATACGACCCAAACACACAAACTATAACAGTAAAAATTCACCCCGATAACACCACCGCAAATAATATCATTAGCGCAATAAATAAAGCATCAGACGAAAATATTATTCCGCCCTTCAACGCAAAATTATCACAAACAGATCGGACTGCCGCGAATCTTGCCGGTACCGGTGTAGTTTCTTATTTGCCCGGTTTCACTGTAGAGTGCGGGACAACTATTGGGGGAAATGGTGTCAATTTGGATTTGTCGGGAATTGAGTTGACGAATGGCAATAGCACGTTCAATATTGATTTTTCCGATTGTGAAACCGTAGGCAATATCTTGGCAAAACTCAACGAACCACAATACGGCATCTACGCAACAATAAACGAATCAAAAACCGGAATAGATATTCGCAGCAGAGTGAGCGGCGCGGATTTTTGTATTGGCGAAAACGGCGGCACGACAGCTTCACAACTTGGTTTGCGTACAGTTGATTTTGACACGCCGCTTTCGGAGTTTGACTACAATCGCGGCGTGAGCGACTACGACGGACCAGGCGAAACCGCAACAGCAACCTACTCAAGCGTTACACCAAACAGCGGATTATTGTTCCGCGCAAAAACAGACGGCAAACAATGGAACGACTACACAATAAAATTTACACAAACCGCCGACGTAAACGGCAAAGTAATTACATCAATTGACGAACAAACAAAAACAATAAATATTGCCGTCAACTCCGGCGTTACTACAGCAAAAGAAGTCGTCGAAGCATTCAATACACAAACCGGCGCAAAACAATTTTTTGACCTGCAACTCGATAACACCGAATCAATCAATAACGGCGATGGCGTGATTTATCTTGGCGAGACAAAGACTTCGGGAGGAACGAATCGCGGTATTGATTTTACGATTACGCGAAATGACGGTGTGAAGTTGGAGGTTGATGTGAGCGGCGCGGTAACGGCGGGCGATATTTTACGGTTGATAAATGAACATCCTGACAATACGGATAATTTGTTAGTTGCGAGGTTGTCGAAGTACGGGAACGGGATTGAACTTGTGGATTCGAGTTTCGGCGAATCTATTACGCGGGTTGACAGATCGTTGTTGTCAACGAGTGCGATTGAGTTAGGGCTTGTGAATTATGGTGAAGAATATCGTTTGCAAACCGGCGGAGGCGGTGTTGCGGGCGGAGTTATTGGCGGCGAGTTATTAAATGGTGCGTTGTTTATTTCGGCGAATTACGCAGGCGGTTACAGCGAAGGCGTAAATGTAGAATTCGTCGATATTGGCGGTGAGGAATTTATTTGGGACGCAACATCGAAAACGTTACGGTTTGGGATTGACTTGGGAACGACGACGGCAAACGATGTTATTAGAATTTTTGAAGAACGGGCAAGCGAACAAGTTAGGGCAATGTTCAATATTCAAAATGCGGTCAATGTTGATGGTTCGTCGAGTAGCGGGAGCGGTTTGGTTGGCGAAGGGTTGGCGAGGTTGGAGGGCGGAAGTGATGTTATTTTGAAGGGCAATGATCCGAACCCGAAAGAGGTTGAATCACTATTCGGCGCAATGATCAGATTGCAAACGGCAATGGAAAGCAACAATACACGCGAAATCGAAAGAGCCGCCGGAATGTTGAGCAATTCAATTGAAAAATTGAACAACGAAAGAGCAACTGTCGGCATAGTATTGCAAAGTTTAGAAAACGTTCAAGAACAACTCTCAAACGAAAACATAAGATTCCAAAACACTCTTGACACAACATATAATATCGACTACGCCGACACCTCCATCGCCTACATGGCACAACAACTCTCCTACCAATCATCCCTACAAATCACATCCGTAATGTTCCAAATGTCGCTACTAAATTATCTATAAAAATATTTTGTAACTATTCAGTCGATAGAATTTTGGTAACTATTCAGTAGCCTAAAAAGATTTATACTAAAGGAGTTAAATCCTATTACCGATTTGTTGTAAATTTAACGATCAAATCCATAATTGCTTAAATATTAGTAGCTTAGGTTTTTGT
>JAIRWK010000266.1 GCA_031268995.1 Planctomycetaceae bacterium | reverse complement strand
AGTTTTGTCAACGCAGTATTTTCTTTCTCAAGAAACCTGATACTTTCTAAAAGTTTTCCCATAACGCAAATAATACCACTTGCACAATGTAAAGACAATACCAAAATATAACCGTGAACGGTTACAAGGAGAAAATGGATGTTTTTGAAAAAACCATAGTATAAAAAATGACACACTCTTTTGACAACCACTGTGCCGTTTTCGCTGACACACAAGTGCCGTTTTCGCTGGCACATGACCCGTAAACATCAATAGAAATTTGAATGCTCTTGCATTTTTTTCTATTTGTTGTTACAATCCGCTTCATTCGTTGTGGAGTTGTATATGCTCAAGCTGTGTTTTAAATTCCTAGAAGTTGGACACGCAAGCGTAACAGCGTGGAGCGGTTGTTCCGGGTGCCCATACCGGCTACGGTTACACAAAATAAATAGCACCAGTTTGAGTCGCCTATTGTCGGGAAGTGCCTAAACACCGCAAAGGCGAAAAAGGACATTTAAAAACTTTGTGCGGTTTTGTCACCTTTACGATAAAAAAACTCCTGTATACTGGAGCTGTTTTAAAATTCCTGAAGCTGCGGTAAACCTGCAACGCAGAGCGTTAGGTAAGCGCAACAACGTGAAGCGGTTGTTCAAGGGCGAAGCCTATCGCCTTGCCGGCTACGGTATACAAAACTTGTTTGATTTGTAAGTTTCAGAATGCGTAACATGAATTGATCAGCGAGTGATATATTGCCCGTACCGGTTTCGGTATATATAAAATAATTATAAAAATGTCTTTTTCTTCTGAGTTGATTCGTTCAAAAATTCTGAGGATAATTTCAAGTCCTGATTATACTCCCGCTAGAGTTGCGGAATTTGTGGCGGTTTTGCATCTTTCACGCAAAGATATTGGCTTGTTGCGTCAACTTATTGCTAAGATGGAATTTGACGGTGATTTGGAATATAACCCAAAACATTACATTTTGTCCGCTCACAAAAAATCACGTAAAAAATCTGCCAAAGCCGAAAAATTAAATGACTCTTTTAACTTCGAATCCACATCAGAGAACACCAAAAAATATAACAATAACGACGGATCCTTAATCATCGGACGCTTTCAACGCCGTTTGTCCGGTATTGGTTTTGTAAGGCAACAGTCAACAACCAGTGAAAAATCATCCGCCGATGACGATATTTTTATTCCGGCGCATTGGACAAAAGATGCCGCGTCCGGCGATATTGTTTCGGTTGAAATTATGGGCAAAAAATTTCACGTTGAACAAAATCACTATTTGACACAAAAAAAATATAAAAAAAGGCTAAAAAATGAAAACAACGAAAATAATAAAAACGACCGAAAACGCCGCGGTCGAATCGTTCAAATTATTGAGCGTGCGTCTAACCGGTTTGTCGGAACTTGTGTTTTGTTAAAGAAGCGTGCGTTTGTGCGGGTTGATGGTTCGATTTTCAAGAATAATATTCCGCTTGCCGGCGATGTTTTGTCGTCGGCTTGTGATGGCGACAAGGTTGTTGTCGAGATGTTAAAATTTCCAACTCAACATAATGACGGCGAAGCTGTGATTATTGAAATTTTGGGATCGCGCGGTGAATCCGGTTTGGATACGCTTTCAATTATTCGTCAATTTGAGTTGCCGGAATATTTTAACGAACCTGCACTTACAGCAGCAAGAGATGAGGTCGAAAAATTCTTTAAAATATTTCCCGATGATTTATTGCCCCAAAATTCCGACAAAACACAAATCGCTGAAAAATTATCGCAGATGAATCGTCTTGATTTAACAAACGAAATAATTATCACGATTGATCCGGCGGATGCGCGTGATTTTGATGATGCGGTTTCGTTGTGTCGTTTGGACAATGGTAATTTTCGGCTTGGCGTGCATATTGCGGATGTAACGCATTTTGTTACGAAGTCGTCGGCAATTGACCGCGAAGCAAAAGATCGGGCGACAAGTGTTTATCTGACAGATCGAGTAATACCGATGTTGCCGGAGGTTTTATCGAATGCGCTCGCGTCTCTGCAACCTAATAAAATTCGATTTACAAAATCAGTTTTTATTGAATTTTCACCTGTTGGAATTCGTGTAAATACTGAAGTTTATCGCTCGGCAATTTGCAGTACGCAACGATTTAATTATAGCGAGGTTCAAGAGTTTTTTGATTCGCCTGAAAAATTTGCATCGAATTGGCGTTCTGAGGTTCGCGAGCTTTTGCATGATTTGCGAAAGCTTATGTTGGTTCTTCGCAAGCATCGATTTGATCGCGGTTCGCTTGAGTTGGATATTCCAGAGGCGAAAATTGAACTCGACGACAATGGAACAGTGAACGGCGTGCGAGTTTATCCCTATTATGATTCGAATCGTTTGATAGAAGAATGTATGCTTGCGGCGAATGAGGCGGTGGCGGAATTTTTTCACGCAAGACATGTTTTGTTTTTACGCCGAATTCACAAAGGTCCGTCAATACAAAAATTGCAAAATTTTACAAATTTTATAAAGACGCTTGAGATTGCAAATTTGCGAGTTGATGATCTTTATCAAGACAGATTTATTATTCAGAGGTTGTTGAACGCTGTTAGAGGAACGTCGCAAGAATACGCGGTAAACATTTCTCTCTTAAGATCAATGCAAAAAGCGATTTACTCGCCTGATTCGGACGGACATTATGCGTTGGCTTCAAAGTGTTATTGTCATTTTACGTCGCCGATAAGACGTTATCCTGATGTTTTGATTCATCGGTTATTGGACGATATTTTGGATGGAAAAAAACCTGACCCCGACATGCGCGAACTGATTTTGCTAGGCGACCATTGCAGCAACAAAGAACAACGCGCGGAAGAAGCGGAACGTGAACTTACGAAGTTAAAGTTGATCGATTACATGAGCAACAAGATTGGCGAAAGATTGGATGCGGTGGTAACGAATGTTGAATCTTACGGGCTTTTTGTAATGGGGACAAAAATTCCGGCTGAAGGTTTGATTAGAGTTGAAAGTTTAACAGACGATTTTTACAGATTCCAAAGAGACAGCAAAATATTGATCGGCTTGCAAAAAAATAAAACATTCAAAATCGGCGACGAACTAATCGTAGAAACAACAAAAGCCGACCTAGACACAAGACAAATCGACTTCAAAATCGTAAAACGTTTAAAATCAAAACTGCCGCCGACAAAATTGAAAATTTGAGGAATTTTAAAATAGCTTGAGTATATTAGAAATTTAAACAAAATAAATTCAAATGAAATTTTTTGCAATAAAAATAGTTTGTATATTGTTCATATTTTTTGTTTCGGTTTGTGTTGCAGATTCTACGCAAATTCGCAACGGTTCAGATGCGTTTCGTAACGGTGAATTCGATCAAGCGGCAAAAGCATTCGAAAAAGCTGCGGAAAATTTGCCAAAAGATTTACGCCTAACTTACAATCACGGTATCGCATTGGCAGCTTCGGGTGATCTTGACGGCGCAATTGAAATCTTGCGCAAATCTGCACTTGCGTCTGATACGAAAATTGCCGTGCTGTCTTTGAACTCGCTTGCCCAAATCCACATCAACCAAGCTAAACAACAATTGCCCAAAAACCAAACCGAAACACCGCCCGAAAAACGAATCACAATAATTGAACTCGTCAATAAATCAGAACAATATTACATGGATATTCTCGCAATTGAACCTGATAACCAAACCGTAAAACAAAATATCGAAATGTTGCGGGCGTGGAAAACCAATATCGAATCGCAATGGGAACAAATGGATCGAAATAAAAAACGTCAAACCAATCTATATGATCGGCTGGATTGGATCGATGAATGGCAACACGATATTGCAAATTCAATTTCGCAATCAACAAAGTTGCCGAACTCGCCCAAAAAATTTCAGGAATTATATGAAATGTCGGAAAAACAACAACAGTTAATCGGTGAAATTGATGCCATGCGAAACGATTTGGAAAAACAATTGAAAACAGAAAACACACAAACAGATGATACAATTCTGCGAGTTTTCGATAAAATTCGCGAAACCGCAACCGAAGCTAAACAATCACTCGATAAATTCGACGAAAACGACGCACAAAAAAAAGCTGAATTGTCAAATAAACAATTGAGCCGATTAAAATTTTCACTTGCGCCGTTTGAAAAAATAGTTGAACAAGCCGAAAAAATCCAAACACAACTCGTAAATAGTAACCAATCATCAAACGAACTTACAAATGATCTGTCAACTAACGAAACCAATAAACAAAATAATCGTAACGTTAATTCGACCGAACCGGACTTGCAACAACAAGCCAACAATCAACAACTCGTTGCTGAATTGATGCCGTTGATGCTTTATCGTGCTAAAGAAGGACTTGAAGCTAAAAAATCGCAAAATACAAACCAACAACCCGCAAATAATTCACCCCAACCAAACCAAACTTCACCCGAATCAACCACACAGGAAAACCCAAACCAACCCGAAATTGACCCGCAACAAGAATCAATGCAACTTGCAATAAAATACGAACCCGAAATACGCCAACTTGCCGAAAATGCAACAACCCTCTTAAACCAAAATAATCACGCCGAAGCCCTCCCAAAACAAAAACAAGCACAAAAATTATTACGCGAAATCCTAAAACAACAAAATCAAAATAACCAAGATAATAAAAACCAAAATTCCGACCAAAACCAGAATGATCAAAATAATAAAAACGATGATAACAAAGATAAAAATAATGAAAAAGAACAAAAAAACGATAGCCAAAATAATTCAAAATCCCAATCACCCGAATCAAAACAAAACGAAATAACAGACGCAGAAAAATTACGCCAAGAAGAAAAAGCCGAACGCCTAATGCGTCAAGTAAAACGAAAACAACAAGAAGCAAACGAACGCCGCGAAGAACTAAGAAATTACTTTTTGCAACCAACCCCAGTTGACAAAGATTGGTAAACTGGGGTCGGTTCTACTTATTGCAATCTGTAAAATGTACAATGATCGTTGAATTAAAAATTTTGCGATTAAGACTGGCTTTTATGTTTTTGGACCGTTGAGATTTGTGGTATGAATAGAAATATGATATTGTGATTATGATGTATAGTTTAATGTAATTTTAGTATAATTTGTGTTGATAGATGGAATTAGTTGTTGAATTTAAGTCAGTTACGTTTTCGTATTTGGAGTCTGTTGTTTTGCGGGATGCGACATTTTCTGTTTGTCGTGGTGATTTTGTGTCTGTTATCGGACCTAATGGCGGGGGCAAGACGACGCTTTTGAAGTTGATATTGGGTGTACTTACTCCGAATTCTGGTTCAGTGCAACTTTTGGGCGGCGAACCTAAAACTACAGTACCGCGTGTGGGTTATACTCCACAACAGACTTTAGTTGATTTACGTTTTCCGATTTCGGTGATTGATGTGGTGTTGATGGGTCGGATTCGGCGGAGTGGTTTTATTTCTAATTTATTGAGCGGTTACAGATATTCGCGGGCGGATCGGGTTGCGGCAATGGAGTCGTTGCAAAGGCTACGGCTTGAAGATTTTGCTAACACGCCTTTTGGTAATTTGTCGGGCGGTCAACGTCAACGTGTTCTAATTGCCCGCGCAATTTGCGGCGAACCGGATTTGTTGTTGCTTGACGAACCGACTAATAATATTGACGCAAGTTCCGAACAAATTTTGTGTGAAATATTGACGGAGTTAAATAAGACGATGACAATTATAATGGTTTCACACGATGTGAGATTTGTTGCGCAGTGTGTTAATAATGTTATTTGCGTCAACAAAACTGTTGCAACACATCCCACGTCGGAGTTGAACGAAAAGACATTGCATCAATTATATCATCCAAATGAGGTGCGGATTGTGTTGCATGATCACAGGTAGATATACTCAAGCTGTTTTAAAATTCCGGAAGCTGCGGTAAACCTACAACGCAGAGTGTTAGGCAAACGCAACAACGTGAAGCGGTTGTTCAAGGGCGAAGCCTATCGCCCTGCCGGCTACAGTATGCCAATTGCGGTGTAGTGAATTTTATTATTATACTCAAGCTACTTTAAAATTTCCGAAGCTGAATATGCAAGCGCAACAACGTGGAGCGGTTGTTCAAGGGCGAAGCCTATCGCCCATACCGGCTTCGGTATAAACTGGAGACGATAAATTGTTGACACCGGTAGATATTCTTGGTGCGGATGGTTCGATAGCTAAGCGGCTTGAACGTTATGAGTTGCGTGAAGAACAACTTAAAATGGCTGAAGCCGTCAACCGTGCGTTTATTGACAAACGACATCTTTTGGTTGAAGCGGGGACGGGTGTGGGCAAGAGTTTTGCGTATTTGATACCGGCGATTTTGCAAACTGCCGGAAATCAAAATGACCAAATTAAAGATGACAAATTGGATTCTTTTTTGTCCGGCAATACAGAAGCGAAAAATCCGCAATCAGAAAATTCGGAAATTATTGTTACAAAAAATGAGTCGTCGATGAATGATGAGTTTGATTATGATATTCCGTTTGAAAATGATTCGTTTGAAAATTATTACGACACAAATTCATCCGATCAATTTGACCCGCAACCGCAGCATCTGATTGAATTTCCGCGTGTAGTGATTTCAACGCATACGATTAGTTTGCAGGAGCAGATTATGGAGAAGGACATACCTTTTCTTCGTTCTGTTTTACCGTTTGAGTTTACGGCGGTGTTGGTCAAGGGTCGGAGTAATTATCTTTGTTTGCGGCGATTTCAATCGGCGTTGCAAAAGTCGAGTTTGCTTTTTGATGATTTTCAGCAGCGTCAATTTGAGCGGCTTCGGAGCTGGGCGGCGAGTACGGATGATGGTTCGAAATCCAGTTTAGTGCCAGAGCCAGATTGGGAAATTTGGGCGGAGATATGTTGTGAGACGGGCAATTGTATGGGCAAGAAATGTAAATCGTACAAAGATTGTTTTTATGGCAAGGCGCGCAGGCGAGTTGCAAATGCGCAAATTTTGGTTGTGAATCATGCGTTATTTTTTAGTGATCTTGCCTTGCGTATGCAGAGTGGTGGGATTTTGCCGGTGTACAATATGCTTGTTTTTGACGAGGCGCATACGATTAGTCAAGTTGCTGCGGATCACATTGGAATTTCTGTAACGCAATATCAAGTGGAGTACAATTTGCACAGACTTTACAACAGCGGCACACAAAAAGGACTGCTGACAAATTATGAGGTTGCCGACAAAAACAAGAATGCAGCTGCCAAGTTTGCGGCGCACATAAAAGCTGACAGAAGATCGGGCGAAATTCAAAAAAATAACGAAACCGACGTTAGCGTGGAGATGGACAAAGGCGAGTTATGTATGATTGTTGATGACTGTTTGGCTCGGTCTGAAATTTTTTTTGGCGAGCTTGCGGACTGGTTATCGTCGCATCCGGGCAGTAATGGTCGTGTGCGTAAAATAGGTGTGGTTCGCAATTTACTTTCGGAAGGATTGAGTAAACTTATGGAAAAGTTGCGGCGTATGATTGAGAGGTTGGGGAATCCAAATGAACGTCAAGAGTTTCGTGCGGTGCGGGACAAAATCACTTCCATTCGTGATGACATTGATTCGTGGATAACGCAATCGTTGCAAGAAGAATCGGTTTATTGGTTAGAGGTCAAAAAAACTTCGCACGGCAAACAACGTGTATCTATAAATGCCTCACCAATTGATATAGGACCAATTCTACGCAAACATATCTTCGGGCAAATCCAAAGCGTAATAATGACAAGCGCAACATTAACCACCAGCTAAGACATCGCTCTGAAATAAATTACCATTAGCCCTAAAATTAGGGGTGGTTTCTTTTACCTTACTCATGTTACGCAGAGCCCAAATCCAGTCTTGCCCTAGTTTTTCTATTCGACCTAAACCCAACCGCTTTCAGCCGTTTTTAGGGCATTTTTACACAAAAAGTCCCATTTTGATGTG
>JAIRWK010000411.1 GCA_031268995.1 Planctomycetaceae bacterium | reverse complement strand
CCCACACCCCACCCCACCCCCACCCCCCCCCCCCCCCCCCCCCCCCCCCCCCCCCCCCCCCCCCCAAAAACGAGAGTGAAAGCCAGAATTTTTATAACAATAAATTTCTGGGGACTTCTCCCAAATGTAATCTTACTTTTGGTTTCACTCTTGTTGAGCTTCTGGTTGTAATTGCGATTATTGGGTTGTTGATAGCGTTACTTTTGCCTGCGATTCAATCGGCACGAGAAGCTGCACGCAGGGCGCAATGTTCAAACAACCTCAAACAGCAAGGTCTAGCTTTACATGGTTTTCATGATGCTTATGAGCGATTACCTTGTTATGCTAATGATCCTGTTTTTTCGTCGTTGCGTTTGCAGCGTTACAGTTTTTTGTATGCGTTGTTACCGTTTGTTGAACAAGAGGGTTTGTATAATGCAGTATTAGCCCGCTCAACAGGAACCGCTAGTATCGGCGGAGTAGTAACCGGAGGCGTTGTCAACGCACACGATAGCCATTCTGTTAATCAACAAAGATTAGAAATTTTTTTATGTCCGTCTGACAGGAATATTCAATTTTATCAAAGTGGATGGGACACGTTGTCGAGTTATCGCGGTTGTTTGGGTGATCTTGCTTGTCGAATTAGTTCGCAGCATAGTCACAACTCTCCCCGAAGTTGGTTAAAGCAGGGACCGATGGATCATAATGGTAATGCAATTAGTCGCGGAACAACAGTTGATTTCAACGGTATTGGTGATGGTTTGAGTAATACGATAGGAATATCTGAAGGTATTGTTTGGGATACAACAGAAAATAATCTTGAGGATGCTCCATATCTTGGCAATGTTGCTCTTCAGAACTATCTAATTTTTGATCAGACTCCGCAACTTTGTCTTAATGTTAAAGGTGCTAACGGTATCATGGCTTCCGGCAAAAAAACCGCTGCACAAGGTCTGGACATGCGCCCGGGTTATCGTGCGCATAACACGTACAGAATTTTTGGCAGTGGTTTTTTTGCGACGCTTGCACCAAACAGTCCGTCGTGTGATTCCAATGCAGGTGATAGTGGTGATCATTATGGCGGTGCCAGCGCAAGCAGTGCACATCCGAGCGGTGTAAATGTTTTGTTTCTTGACGGAAGTGTGCAATTTGTTAGTGAAACAATTCAGACGAAAAACATGAATGTTGCGTGCGCAAAAAACGATGGTGATTTTCCTCCGGCTATACCTATTGCAAAAAGTACAGTTGGATCAATTTTGGTAAATACACCTTTCAGTTATGGAATATGGGCAGAACTCTCGTCAATTAATGGAGGCTAAAGTGCTGCAAGACCATGAGATTTCAAATTAAACAATTGGGGAATAAAAAATATGTATAAGAAGGTTACAGGATATTTGATTTTAATTTTTGTAACGATAATTGGGTTGTTTTATGGTTGTTCGAACAATCCGCTCGGTGTAGTTTTGGTCAAGGGAACGGTCAAGGTCGATGGTAAAAATGTTGATGGAATTTCTGTTACATTTATTCCAATTGATGTAAATGAACGTTCCGTAACCGGACTAACCACAGCTGATGGTAGTTTTGTTTTAACTACTGCCGGTGCGAAATTCGGAACGGGTGCAGTACCGGGTAAATATCATGTTGCTTTCAGTAAAGTTGAATTTGAGACAGTCAATGAAACTGTTGTCGAAAAATTTCTGATTCCTTCAAAATATAGTAACCCAACGGAATCAAAAATTGAACCTGTTGAAGTTGAAAATGGAAAATCGAATGTGTTCAATTTTGACTTAACAACAAATTAACGTTATATACTCAAGCTATTTTAAAATTCCTGAAACTGGACACGCAAGCGCAACAACGTGAAGCGGTTGTTCATGGACGAAGCCTATCGCCTTACCGGCTTCGGATATTTAAAAATTTTTTACAAGAAAGGTATAAAATCATGACAAATAAAAAAAATGAATTAGGGTTTACACTTGTTGAGTTATTGGTGGTTATAGCAATCATTGGGGTTTTGATTGCGTTGCTTTTGCCTGCGATTCAAGCAGCGCGTGAATCGGCGCGGCGTTCGCAATGCCAGAACAATCTCACACAGCTTGCGCTTGCCGTACATAATTTTCACGATGTAAACAAACGAACTCCGCCCAATGGAGGAGTCGGCTATGGTTCTCAAAGAAACTCTTTTCTCGTTCAACTTTGCCCGTATATCGAAATGACTGCTGTTTATGATCAGGCACAATTGGCGAATCCTTGGGAAGACGTTAGTCCGTTCAATCAAAAATTTGCACCGTTTATTTGTGTGTCCGATACGAATGTAACGAAAGTTACGAGAGCGCATAGTTATCATTGCAGTGCGGGGGACACATGGAATTTTTGGGAAAATACACAGGCAAAACGGAGTATGTTCTGTCGCCCCCAAAAAGGCAGTCCGACATTGGCTTTTAAGGATGGCACGAGTAATACGATTATGTTGGGTGAAGTTTGTGCCGCTTCGGATATGACCGTAAATTCAGGGGCAACCGGCAACATACGCGGCTCTGTTGCTTCTTTGAATTCTGCGAAGTCGAACGATGGTAATACACTTATTCCTAGAGCTTGTCTTGATTCAAAAGTTTCGGCTAACATGGTAGGCAATGGTACGATTGTTGATTGTAATAGTGTTGACGCGAGATGGGGCGATTCGTATGATGTTTATTCGACATTTTCGTGTATTTTGCCGCCTAATTCTCCTTCGTGTTCGACAACGGGTCCCATCTCTTATTGGTCTGAACAACACTTGATGACAACATTGAGTAGTTATCATTCGGGCGGTGCAAATACGGCTTTTGCTGATGGTTCTATACATTTTATCAATGAATCAATTAGTTGTGAGACACCCGGTACATCCGGATTGAATAATTCAGCACACGATGCTAATGTTCGCGGAGTTTCGCCGTATGGCATTATTGGTGCGCTAGGTTCATGTATTGGCAATGAATCTGTTATATCGTAGCCGGTAGGGCGAGAGGCTTCGCCCCTGAACAACCATGTTGTTGCGCTTGCGTGTTCAGCTTCAGGAATTTGAAATATACTTAGATTTACAGGTATATCGAAGCCGGTACGGGCGGTGTCTATTGCTCATTCCGGCTACGGCATAAATTGAAGAAAGGAGATTTAAGATGAAAGTTCGTGTATTGATTTTTGTATTTTTGTTTGAGTTATTTTTTGTATTTTCCGGTTGTACAAAAAAGCCTGCGGATTTTCCGTTAATTTACTCGTGTTTGATAACGGTGGTCAATAATGATAAACCCATTGAAGGAGCAACCGTTACCCTCAATTACGAAACAATCGGAGCGGTAACAGTAACGGCTATAACGGATTCGCGTGGTATTGCGAAGATCAAATTGTTTCAATCTTCGTATTCAGCGGTAGGAGCACCGGTTGGCAAGGCAAAGATATTGTTACGAAAAATGCCGTTTGTACCGGACACCAGAACTGAAGAAGAAAAAAAAGGTAAGAGTATTGATGAAGAGGAAGCATATAAACAATCATTACTTGATAAGGCAGACGCAATGCCGCGAGAAATTCCAGATTCACTTGGCATCGCATCCACTACACCTTTAACAATCGAAATCCAAAATAAGCCAAACATCCTAACAATTGACATTTCAAAATATATACAAGAAAAATCAAATACACCATAAGGACATCTAAACCGGTATGGGCGAAGCCTACCTCCCATACCGGTTGCGATACAAAATCATGTGAATTTGTTTTGTTTTTTATTCGTCGGTTGTGTTGTCGCCTGTCGAGAATATTTCCATTTCGCCGTCGCGGAAAAGTTTATTGAGTTTGTCTTTTAAACTTTCGGTGAATTCTGGATTTTCTTTTAGGTATAGTTTTGTTTTTTCGCGTCCTTGAGCGAGTTGTTGGTCGCCGTAGCGGAACCATGCGCCGGATTTTGTAATTATTTTTTGGGCAACTGCTAAATCCAGAATGTCGCCCTCATAACTTATTCCGCCACTGTGCATCATGTCAAATTCGGCTGAACGGAAAGGAGGCGCAACCTTGTTTTTTACCACTTTTGCTCTGACTTTTTGCCCAATTATGGTTTCGCCTTCTTTTAGTTGCCCGATTCGTCTGACATCTATTCTGCACGAACAATAAAATTTTAACGCACGTCCGCCCGGTGTTGTTTCGGGTGAGCCAAACATTACGCCGATTTTTTCGCGGATTTGGTTTATGAAAATCACGCACGTTTTGCCCTTCGCAATAACGCCCGTCAACTTCCGCAACGCTTGACTCATCAATCTTGCCTGCAAACCAACATGCGAATCACCAATCTCGCCCTGCAACTCCTTCTCCGGCACCAACGCCGCAACAGAATCAATCACAACCACATCAACCGCATTTGATTTGACTAGCATTTCTGTGATTTGCATTGCCTCTTCGCCGCTGCTGGGTTGTGAGACCAATAGACTCTCCAAATCAACCCCCAACCGCTTCGCCCAACTCGGATCAAGCGCATGTTCCGCATCAATAAACGCCGCCACTCCGCCGCCTTTTTGAGCGTTGGCAACAATATGAAGCGTCAACGTAGTTTTGCCGCTAGATTCGGGACCAAAAATCTCAATAACACGCCCACGCGGTACGCCAAAACCGCCAAGCGCAATATCAAGCGAAAGACTACCCGTAGGAATCCCCGATAAACTCGGAGCCCGATCAAGGGTAAGCGATATTATTGCCCCTTCACCGAATACTTTTTCAATTTGTGTTACGGCATTTTTCAGTTCGGGGTTCTGGTTGAGTACCAGATCAATTTTTTTATTTCGGTCTGATTTTGGCGAGCTGGTTGTATTCTTTTTTGTATCTTCTTTTTTGGGGTCTTCTAATTTTTTTGACATAAATATTGTTTGGGTAAGTTTGGTTAATCATGTACACCGAAGCCAGCATACCGCAGCTTCGAGAGTTCAAAAACGGCTTGAGTATAGCCAATTAAAATTCGCTGTCAATTATGTCATCTAGTATTGATGTCTGATAACGAATATTTTCCTCAATTGATAGAAATAATAACACTATCTCCATTGACAGTAGTGTCATTAAGCCCCCGTATGCTGTTCCTAGTCCAGATGGCACGAGAGCAAATTGGGGATAATTCGACATCATCGTTAATAGTCCCGTTACTAATAAAACGATACCTACAATGATTGCGAAAATAGAAAGGTATCTCACAAATTTACAAAATGTGTTTAACGTTTTAAATTTAACCGTTATTCCTTCTGTTGATTTGTTTCTTGTAAAATAGTGCTTGGGTAGTGGATTATGGGAAGTTGTGGAAATATTTTGTGGATTTGGCTTACTGATTACTTCGTCATTTACAGCATACGTATCAGAATTACTTGACGATGCGAAAAAATCATGTACTGGTTGAGTTAAATCAATACGTGAATTTGACAACTCAGAAAACAAATCTGCGCCATTAAACGTTAATGTCCTGATTTTACTGGCGGTTAATTGTTTTCCGGTTTCGCTTTCGATAACAGTATCAGGTCTAATAATTCCAGTTACAACTAATTTTTTGAGTTCCGCCGACGAATTTACTTGAATTCGTTTGTTGTTATTATCGTAATAGCACCAAACCATTGTAACTCCAGAAAGTTAAATTTTCGTAATATACCGTAGCCGGTAGAACGGTAGGCTTCGCCCTTGAACAAGCGCAAAAAGCGTGAATTGGTTGTTTGTTATTCAATTTCTTTTTTTTCATGTTTTCCGAGTTGGTCGAGTATGCCGTTTACGAATGCTGCTGAATTTTTGCTGCTGAATTTTTTTGCTAATTCTATTGCTTCGTTGATGACAATAGATGACGGCGTTTTCATGTAGAAGATTTCGTAAGTTGCCAGACGTAGAATATTGCGGTCTATTGTTGTCATTCGTTCAAGCGACCAATTGTGAGTGAATTGTTGCAACATTGAATCGATCTTTTCGCGATTTTCTTCTACGCCGTCTATCAATTTATAGGTAAATTGATGAACCGCCTCATGCTCCGGCAACTCTTCCGCCAAAAATTCTTCAGTCAAATCACGACGCGAATCAGGATTCATGTCATTTTGATATAAAACTTGAAGCGCAACCATCCTCGCAAAAATACGATTCCCGTATTTATCGTCAGCGTACTCCGCAATATCATTTATAGTTTCCATCTATACTATACTCAAGCTACTTTAAAATTCATGGAGCTGAACACGGAATCGCAAAAACGTGAAGCGGTTGTTCAGTGGAAATTTTATTCCGCGATTGCTGCTTTTTGGGCAACTCCATAATACATTACGGAACATTTAGGTCCGGTATTTACAAAAGATTCACCCTGTATTATGTCGTTTGATGTTGCCCATGATTCGGCTTCGTCTGTTAATTGTGTCAAAATATTTTCAAATTTATTTCTGTAATATTCCATTGAAATTTTGTTCAAATTAGCCGGAACATTCAACGGCGGCGACGTAATTACTCGACCGCGTGAAAAAGGACACGGCAAAACAAATTTGTCCCAACTCCTAAAACGCCAAGCATTGTCATACCCGAATCCATACAACACAACCGGTAATTGTAATTTCGATGCCAAATATATTGCGCCTGCCGACATTTTTCTGCATGGTCCTTGGGGACCGTCCGGTGTAATTGCGATGACATCGTGTTCTTTTAGTGCCATCATTTGTCTGACAGCGGAAACGCCGCCGTGCAGAGTTGAGCCGCGCACGGCATTGACACCGAAAGATCGGGCAATACTCATCACAATTTCAGCATCAACATGTTGACTGAGCAACATCGTTGCCCCACAATTACGACGTAAAAAAAGCGGACTCAAAATATGTTCATGCCAGAATAAACAAATATATTTCCGCCGCGCAACAGAAGCATCCACAACCGGATCATAATACGCCCACTTGTAATCAATCGTGGCAACCAGATTGCGTAATAATTGCACAAAAGTAAAACCTACAAAATTACAGAAAAATCGACTATTTGATAATCTCTTGTACCACACTGGCAAAAAACCTATCATTTAAACATCAACATACCGTAGCCGGTAAGGCGAAGCCTACCGCCCATACTGGCTACGGTATATCTCCCCAAAATCTGCGTCATCTGGCGTGCCAATTTCTTAAGGGCAAAACCGGCAACAGAGATCAAGGTTTGGGAGTTTCTGTTGGGGTTGAAATTGGTGTCGAAGGTGCGGCTGGGGTTGGGGTGATTAGGTTTTGGGGGAGAGCTGGTGTTTCGGGTGCGGTGCTGGTTTGGGCGGACTTTTCTGATAGCCCGTCGGTCAATCCGCCGCCCGATTTTGATCCTGCGCCCAACAACAGAATCGAAATAATACAAAGAATAAACCAAAAACCAACCACAACAACAGTAGCTCTTGTGAATACATCGCCGGCTTTGGCACCGAAAGCACTTTGACCGCCCATTCCGCCAAAAGCACCGGCAAGTCCGCCGCCTCTGCCGCGCTGCATCAAAATCAACACAATCAAAAAAACCGAAATTAACGAGATAACAAGAATAAATAGAGTCTGTAACATATCACTTCTTTTACGTTGAAACCCAAACTGCCACACTGAAACCGACAATCGAATCCGCACAAATAATCAACGGCAAAAATCGGCACGAACACACAAAGGCGGAAATTCTACCCCTTTTCCACAAAATGACAAGGCGGTGTACCGAATCCAGTACGGGCGGTAGGCTTCACCCCCGAACAATCGCTTCACGTTGTTGCGATTGCCCAACGCTCTGCGTTGTAGGTTTATACCGTAGCCGGTAGGGCGATAGGCTTCGCCCTTGAACAACCGCTTCACGTTGTTGCGCTTGCGTGTTCAACTTCAGGAATTTTAAAGTGGCATCAATACCGCAGCTTCGGGAATTTCAAAACAGCTTGAGTTACCGAAAGCCCATCGGCGATCACTAATCGGCTACGGTGTACAGTCTGTGAATTGCCGGTAAAATATACCGTCGCTTATGATTTTGTGTCGCGGTTGGTGTTGGGCAATAGGTTTTGCCCGATATTTTCAAGGGAATTTCTAAAAATTAATTTTATTCGAATTCGGTCAATTTATATCGATTGAAAATCGACCGAATTTGAAATAATTTGTTTTTGGGCTATGCCTAAGGGCGAAGTTTATCGTCTTGCTCGGTTTCGATATATTTAAATTTTTATGAAAAATACAGATCAGATTTCTGCGTTGCGTTGGAAAAAAATTCCTGTTTTGGACAATGGGTTTGTTTGTCTTGTTGATGTGATGGGCGATGATTCGGCGATTGTTCAAGCTGCTCGTGTTAGTTATGGTGAGGGGACGAAGAAGCCGTCGGATGATCGCACGTTGTTGCGGTATTTGTTGCGGCATCAACATACGACACCGTTTGAGATGGCTGAATTGAAATTACTTGTGCGTGTGCCGATGGATTGTTGGCGGCAATGGATTCGGCATCGAACGGCTTCCGTCAACGAATACAGCACAAGATACTCAATTGCTATCGACGCAACTTACAACACAAATCCGGCTGAATGGCGCACACAAAACCAAGATAACAGGCAAGGAAGTTGCGGATTTCTTGAAGAGGAAATTGGTAAAACATTGACCGAAGAGGAACGCGAATTTCACACCAAAGCAAGAAATTTGTACGACAACAGAATTGCTGGCGGAGTTGCGAGAGAGCAGGCAAGGAAGGATTTACCGTTGTCAACTTACACGGAAGCCTATTGGAAAGTTGACTTGCACAATTTGTTGCGATTTCTTTATTTAAGAATGGATTCAAGCGCACAATTTGAAATATCGCAATACGCAACCGCAATCGGTGAACAAATTGTGCAACCGCTTTTTCCGTATTGTTGGGAGGCGTTTTTGGATTATCAAAGGTGTGCGATTCGGTTAAGCAGACTTGAGCAAGAAGTAATCGCCCGACTTGCCCAAACCGGAAACATTCCGGCAACACGCGAACAATTTCTCACACAACAAGACCAATCTTGGCAAAGTCTTGACCGTTGCAGGGAACGCGAAGAATGCTACGAAAAGTTAAAAAAATTGCGCATCGTGCAAACCGAAATTTCGTAACAAAAAATCAAATGCACATTTTGACGATAACAAACCGCCAAACTTTAATTATTTGTCTGCCATTGAACAACTGCTTCGATTGGAAAATGGTCTGTTGGGTAGCGGTTGTTTCGTTGTGTTCGGATAATTTTTGACGAAACTGTTTTCAATGGGGTAATGATGAAAATATAATCAATTTTTTCACGTCCCGCAGATTTGAAATTGTTGAATGTGCCGACATCTGTTGCGTCGGGGTTGGCTGCTCGGAATGTGTCGGTCAATACGCACGGCGGTTTTATTTCCTTGCCGTTAAGTATCAACGGATCGCCTTGCATATATCGGACAGCCTTACTTTTTTCTCCGCAATTGAGATCACCCATCACGATAACCGGTGCTTCACTGCTTTTTCGTACGGAAATTCTGTGCATTAACAATTTAGCTGCGTTTTGCCGTGCCGAGTCACTTATGTGATCGTAGTGAGTGTTGTAAACATAAACTTTTTTACCTGTTTCTTTGCCGTCTTTTAATTCGTGAAATAATCCGAAAGTTACACAACGCGTCCAACCGGCTGTCGGATCAGTTTTTGAACCGACAACTTCAGGCGTGTCCGAAAGCCAAAAAGTTCCTTGATCCTTTTCATCAAGTCGCCAACGCCCCTTTTGCCAAAGAATCAACATCGCTTCGCCTTTTTCCGGCGTTTTCTCACGCGAAAGCCACAAAGAACCGTAGTTCGGCATTTTGCTGACAATGTAACCAACTTGGTCATACGCCGGTCGCGGATCAGCAACTGTTTCTTGTGTGCCGACAAAATCATAAGAACCACCCGAAATTATTTCAGTCAAAAATTCTTTGCGATTCGACCACGAATTTTCGCCGTCTTTGGCAAGTGAATTTCTGATATTGACCGACAAAATACGAATCGGCTCGTCAGCATAAACCCCAAAAGAAACACAAAACGAAAAAACAAAAAAACAAAAAGTTTTCATACAATACTCCAAATAAATGTATACCGATGCCGGTACAGACGATAAACTTCGCCCTTGAACAACCGCTTCACGTTGTTGTGTTTCCGTAATCAGTTTCGGGAATTTTAAAACAGCTTGAGTATATCAAGCTACGTTACTATACCCATAGGTATTAAGTTAAGGGGTTAAGTCATTTGTAATCCAATGGTTATCGTTTGTTTGCAAAATTCGTTTTCATTCATGCTACCAACGAATTTGCCCCAACTTTGTCCGTGATTTGTTATGGATTCGCCCTATTTGCCCTATTTTGCTCTAATATTTTCCGATAAACTTGTAAATAGCCACACATCACCTGACGTTTTGTTGAAACAACTATTTGAAAATTAAAAACTTAAACCCTTAA
>JAIRWK010000390.1 GCA_031268995.1 Planctomycetaceae bacterium | reverse complement strand
TCAAATTAAAACGCGAAAGGTTTAAACCACGTAAAATCGAAACTCCGAATTTAATGTCCAAAAATTCCCTGTCTTCAAAATTTTTAGTTGTCCGCAATTGCTCAACCTCTATCTTTGTTGCTATTGGTTTACCATTATATTCAAAAGGTTTGTACAATGTACTAATACTAGCAATAGGTATGTATTTTTTTATACTGTAAAAACCTGTGAAATCTGCACCTTGTATATCTGCTTTTCTAAAATTACAGTTACTAATGTCAGAATCGCAAAATTCTGCCATCCTAAGATTGGTGCCGGAAAAATCGCTCCCTTGCAGGTTACAATTAATGAACTTTGCCTTTTCAATATCGCCGTCTGTAAATTTACAATTTTTCAGAGTCGACCAATGAAAAACCGTTTCCTGCATACTACATGGAAAAGGTGCTTTTTCGCCGTTGTTGAACTTGTTAAAATCAAAATTACTGAAGTCAGGTTTACCATGAACCCCCTGGAAAACACATCTGTCCAAAACAACCTGTTGCTTTCGGACGACACATTTTTTCGTTTGCGCTTGACCGTTTTGTACATAAGAAACAACACTGGTATAGGCATGACGCGGTATCTCTCCCACATAAGTACATACTGGCAATTCCATATGCTCTCGCTTCGTAAACGAATCGGTTGACAGTACCATTTCAGGTGTTACGGTGTAAGGTAGCGTTGCGCCAAGAATTATGGCACCTTTAAGATTACACTTTTCGCCCAAAACTCCGCCAAAATATACATCTTCCAGGTTTGCGTACCTAAAATCACAATCCCAAAAGTCTATCTTATAAAAAGAACTTCCCTTCAAAACGGCACCGTAAAATGAGCAATTCCGTGCGTAATCCCCTGACTCGTTATCTCCCCAAAAAAGACCGTGAAGCCGCTTAAAGTCAAAATTTCTAACATTCTCAAATGGTCTGTCAACAATTCTTTTTCCGTCTAACATTATTTCGTAATATACTCCTCCCAAATAACCAGAGTACAAATTCACATGCTTACTGTCTTCATATACTCTTTTCGAATAACCATAGTACAAATTCACATGCTTACTGGCTTCGTACTTATCGGAGTATTCTTTTTTGTCTTCATCGTCTGGTAATGCCGGAGCATAATAACACACACAGTGTACGGTAGAGTACCAGCTCTGAAACCAAGAACATACTTTCTCCCGCCTACACTCCGCCGGCAGTGCCGCCTCAGACAAACTGACCTGTCCAAATCCGACTTCATCGAATACAATCAGAGACGACAGTACAAAGACAACAATGTACAAACTCTTTTTTAACATAATAATCTCCCTTTCCTAAATTTGTTAGCATTAAATAAACGTTGAACTGGAGACAGCAAAACAGTACCGACACAATAAGTAGATTATAAATGGCATCCGTCGATACATGTTTGCTGAATCCGGCACTGTGAAATAAAAGTGAATTTCTTGAATTAGTATCTTACAAGAAATTCACTACAATTAATTGGTTGGCGGAACTGGAGGCAGTGTCCATGGACCAATTGAAATTTCCTTAAACTTTACACCGCTCCCCCAATGCGTCTGAATGTAAATACGACCATCAAGAGAGCCGCCATTACTAATCTCAACTCCCGATTCATCATAATACTTCAGCCATTGCCCATTAATTTTGGCATAAACCTCAAGAGTACCCTGCGTTTGTCCAACTTCACTGGGCTTCCAATAAATCTCCAATTCTTTATCCGCAGTACCCTGCCATCTGTTGTAGTTGTTCACGAGTGTGTTGTACAACTTCTGCCACGTACCCATGCTTCCATCAGCATTTACGTAATCGTAAAAGTTGCTCAAGTTACCGTTATATCTTATCCCATTCAGAAGCTGCGTGAGTTTTTCCGTGTTATCTTTATTGGTTGTGAATTCAGGTATAAACAGGACTTTGTTAGCCTCACCCATAGGTACGCCCGTATACACGCCCGTATCGGGTGTGGTGGGAGGTCTATGTTTGAAAGCCTCAATCCCTGTAAATGTAACGCCCCCATCAGTAACGCTAACACGATCTACCATTGCCTGTGTGTCGAATATTGCAACTTCTTTTGCTCCTGTAAAACCACCAAGTTTTATGCCGCTATTACCAACGAAACTTAGTTTTTTTGCTTCACTCGGATCAATTTTTTCATTCCCATTTCGATCCGGTTGAAGGTAGCCATTTACTCCATTGCGTGTGAAAGAATATTTCAGTGTCAACTTAAAACCACTTTTATACGTGTTGACAGAAAAGGTATAACCTCTTTTGGCTGCATCGTCATAATCGCTGCCTTCAGATTTTGGGGCAACAGCACCTTCGACCGGTACGATTGTTGTTATCGTGTTACCCTCAATTTTCCAGCCGCTTGGAACTATCCAATCATCCAATGTTTTTTGAGCGTCAAATGTAACAAATTCTTCAGCAATTTCAGTTGTGCCGGAACTCATTATTAGCCTCACTTTATCAAGATTGTTCTCTTTTTTCCCTGCGTCAGCACTTTTTGCACGCACAAAATAGTTTTGTGTGAGGTCTAAAGCCGTACCATCAGGCACCAGTGTGTACGCGGTTCCAACCTTGACAGCAATTTCAAGATTCTCCGTACAAGAAAATTTATATGTTACGTTACCTACATCCGAATCAATCTTGAGAGCAACATGCCTGCAAGCATCCGGCACAAGATTAAGTTGTGGGAAATATGTAAGCGGCTTTGGAGTTGTTTTCCCCATGCGGTATTCTGCTTTTGCCGCTTCTGCATTTTTTGAGGGATCGGTTATATAGCCGTTATTGTCGCTGTCGGTTAAAAGTTTAAATGAAATTGTCTGATTAAAAACAGCGGCGTAATAGATATAACCCTTGAAGTATCGCTCTTTTCCCGTGAAATCATGTTTACCAATCACCCAAAAAGCATCTTCAACTGCAACAGCACCCGTTTGATCAGAGGTACGCACAATTTCGCCATTGACACTCAATCCCCATTCTTGGGCTGCACTATCATAAAACCCGATGATAAACAAATCTTTACCAATATGTTTATTCGGATCAATATCAGCACCTATTTCATGGTTTACCGGATTGACCCACGAGCCGCACTCAAAAATTGCACGATTCCCCTTTCTTCTAATTCGTAAAAAATTCTCAGGTTTAGTATTGTCTCCATTATTTTGTCCGATGATGTAATGGAAACCTTCAGTCAAATCCTCCCATGAAGCAATCTTAATTTTTGCCATGTAAGTTATTGCCCCGCTAATCTGGGGACCAGCTGTGCTGCTAAACGTTTCGTATTTCCCATCGAAATACGCATCATTACCAGTTAGGGTTTTACTTAAAACCGGTTCAACTTGATTCAAATTGTTATTCATACTAATGTCTCCTTATAGTATTGGATTAACCTAGAGTGGCAAGTATGAAAATGTCGCTCTAGCAAACGAGAAACTACAGTCACACACGTTGCGGCGGCAACCCGTGAAACGGGCATTCCACAAGCCGCTTCGCCAACAAGCCGGAAGTATACTTCGAGTCTCCGTAAGTTGCAATAAAATTTTGTTGAAATATTTTGCTGATATACCGAAACCGGCATGGACGATAGACCTCACCCTCGAATAACCGCTTCACGTTGTTGCGATTGCGTGTCATCTCCATGAATTTTAAATGTAACTATTCAGTAGTATAAAACTATTATATGTACAGGACTTACAATTTGCCAAAATTCAGTGATTTACGTCAATCCAAATAGGCGCAAAACACAAATTGTTGATATATAAACAATTACTGATTTAGTCGTTAAATTCGCAACGAATAAACAACCAAACTTAACTCCTTTGGTATAAATATTTTTAGGCTACTGAATAGTTACGAAAATAATACAACTGCCACAAGAAAATTTTTATTTTTTGCGAAATATACACCGAAACCGGTATGGGCATCAGGCACTGCCTTTGAACAACCGCTTCACGTTGTTGCGCTTGCGTAATCAGCTTTGCGGAATTTTAAAACAGCTTGAGTATAGCTATGGAATCTACGGGGTATTGTCAAAATCGCAAAAAAACTTTACACCTTGCATTTGATCATTTTTGTAATTCCATGTTGACTTAATTTGGTTGACGGTTAGATTGGTATCCCAACCAAAACACAATCAGTTATAACAGCATCAATAAAATTTACATTAGCCAAGTTGCCGGAAAATTGACAACCCGTCAAATTAAACTGAGATAAATTTAATCCTTCCATATCCATACAAAACTTATTGCCTAGAAGTTTCTTCTTCTTGAAACTTGCCGTTGATTCAAGTTGCTCTTTTTGCAATCCGTGAGTTTTCATCATTGATATAATACTCCTCTCACAATAGACACTCAAAGCAACAGATTTATCGCTAAAACGCAGCTGATTACCGATTTGACGATAATGTATTTGATGCGTAATTGGATTCTGAAAAGATACTTTTCCCGCAAAATTTACATTTTGTATATCAGCGTCATTAAACTTACTGTTCTTAAGAGATGCTACAGTGAAATCAACATCTTTAAGTTGCGCACTCGTAAAATCACAATTTTCTACCTTGTTACTAGAATAATATTTACGGGGTATAAAACGTTCCAAACCGTATTCAATAAGCTCTTTACTCGTTGTTTTATAATCCGCATATCCGATAAAGTGTATTTTATCTAATTTGCCGCCAGCAAAACTACAATTAACAAATGACATCTCAAACCAACAGTCATTTACTAAACAAGGTAATTCCGAAGTTTGACCATTATTAAATCTATTGAAATTAATACCTTTAAATTCACATTTTCTTGTTCCGTCACCTACCCCTAGTCTATCAAGAAAAATTCGTTTCTTCTCTGAAACGAATGTTTGATTTGAAGAGTCAGGGACTAGTGTTTCTTTTATGAAAGGGGCTGTTGTTAAAAATTGTTTTTGTGATATACAGAGTCGGGAACCATTGATTTTCGCCCCATAAAAATTACAATCGTCTTCAATGATGCTACCACGAAAATCCGCACCATCCAGATTGGCATATCTGAAATCGCATTTTTAAAAAATGTCATTAAGAAATCTGCTCTTACCAAAATTCGCCGCAAAAAAAGAACATTCGACAATTTTTGTCTCACTCATGTATTCCGAGGCGAAGATTCCCTGTATCGTAGCAAAATCCAAATTACGGTTTTTTAAGTCAAAATCTTCTCTTTTACCTTCAACAGCAATAATACCGTCAATATCACCGATTAGTGATTTTACTGCCGAGTTTTTTCGTTTGTTGTATTCATCAATTTCTGCTTTCTGGTAAGGCTCTGAAGGTCTATATTCACAAAGACATTCATGAAACCAGCGACAAGAAAAACACCAATTAAGATTATGATCAATATTATCGCCAAAAGCTTTTCCAACCATATTACTTTCACTCTGATAGTGTGGATCGTCTCCATAAACACTAACTTCCGAATTTAAAATCATCAAAGCCACCAAATGCAAAACAAAAAAAATCACATTACGTGTCATTATTTTTTCTCCTATTTTCACGGTTATTGATATTCAAAATTATTTTTTGAGTACCATGTAAAACAAATCTAACCTCGTTGAAACAAAATATTATTTAGCATCGGGGACACAGGCAAGTGTCTTGTTACGCTTTAATTTTGTGTAATACACTGAAATAATTCCAAAATTAAAACGCAACAAAACACAAGTGTCTAGCGTCATCTAAAATTTAGGTATATTTAAAATATACCTTATTTATTAGCTCATGTTACGCACTGACCTCTCGTTTTATTTTCCCTATTTCGTTCCAAGCGGCTTTTATAGTGGCTAGGTAGATTTTTGCTTTTAGGGCAAAATGATTGAGTTTGTGGGCGAACTTTA
>JAIRWK010000250.1 GCA_031268995.1 Planctomycetaceae bacterium | reverse complement strand
TCAATTTTCTAGAAGGAAAACTTCACTTGCCAATCATAAAAGTTGAGCGAATTTAATTTGTCTCGCAAGCATTACTGATGACCAATCTGCGGTCAAAGTATGCGCAAAAGACAATTTTTTAAAAAATTACCCCTTTTTGAACATTAAAAAACAATAATTTCACCTCCACTTCTTGCAATATCTCTCCAAAAATCGTCCCGAATCTCAATATCGTACCGGTAATTTGAGGACATATCAAAGACATCGGACAAGCGCACCATTCATTAAGAGATTTTTCCGTAAATGTAAACGCGGATGTGTTGTCATTTCAAATTCGATAGACTACAATACCCGTACATTTCTTATGAAATGCTTTTCGTGATCAATAACACGACGACATCAAAATGGTTTGTTCTCTGTGTTTTTTGTGTTTATTGATCGTTTATGCTGTGTTGCCGGAGCTGACTGTTGTTCTCGGCATATACTCAAGCTATACCGGCTTCGGTATAACTCCAAACAAAATTTAAATTGAAATGACTAAAAAAAGACTTAACGTTGGTATGCTAGGCAGCGGATTCATGGGACGTACCCACTCAAACGCCTATTGCCAAGTCAACCACTTCTTCAACACGCCCTACCAGCCAATACTAAAGGCTTGCTACGGACGCGAGGAAGATTTGCCCGCGCTCAAAAAATTTCAAGAGATGTGGGGCTATGAATCAATTGAAACGGATTGGCGAAAGTTAATAGAGCGATCTGATATCGATATTGTTGATGTCGTTTCGCCCAACTTTTTGCACAAAGAAATGGTTCTCGCCGCCGCCAAAGCCGGCAAAATAATCATCTGCGAAAAACCAATGGCAATGAATTACACGGAAGCGGAAGAAATGGTCGCCGCCGTCGAAAAAGCCGGCGTTAAAAATATGGTCTCGTTCAACTACCGCCGCGTTCCGGCTATCTCGTTGTTCAAGCAAATAGTTGACGAGGGGCGAGTCGGTAAGCCATTCCACTACCGTGCAACATACCTCCAAGATTACACCATCAGCGAAAAAGTACCGTCCGGCGGCACTGCGCTTTGGAGGTTATCGGCGAAGGTTGCGGGTAGCGGCGTTACCGGAGACCTGTTGGCACATTCAATTGATACTGCGGAATGGATCAACGGCGAAATCGCCAAAGTTTGCGCTCACACCGAAATATTTATAAAAGAACGGAAAAATTCTGATACCGGCGAAATGGAAAAAATTACAATCGACGATGCTTGCATGTTCCTCGCCGTGTTCAAAAACGGGTCTGTCGGAACTTTCGAATCAAGCCGATACGCAAGAGGACGAAAAAACTACAGTACAATGGAAATCAACGGCGAACACGGCGCAGTATTCTTCAACCTTGAGGAACCCGAATACATTGATTTTTTCCGCTACGCCGATCCCGATACGGGCAAGAAAATTGAAGACCATTTGACCGGATGGCAAAAAATCTTGGTTACAAACGGCGAGCATCCGTACATGAAAAACTACTGGGTACCGGGGACAACAATTGGTTACGAGCATACTTTCATCAACGGTTTATCGGATTTCCTTTTCAGTTTGGACGGCGGGGCAAAATTTGAACCCGACATGCGAACCGCCGCAAGAACCCAAAAAGTTTGCGACGCAATCATCCAAAGCGCAAGAGAACAAAAATGGATTGAAATCAAATAAATATTCACAGTATCCGGTATGGGCAATAAGTTGCCCATATCGGATATACCGAAGCCGGTATGGGCGATAGGCTTCGTCCCTGAACAACCGCTTCACGTTGTTGTGCTTGTGTGTTCAGCTCCATGAATTTTAAAGTAGATTGCGTATATCGGCACAATAAAGGCAGAACAATGAAATCAGAGAAATCAGAAATTGATAATGTTAAAGAGCAAGTTTCAGTTTCTGAATCGTCTTCTGAAGTTGCGGTTGATTACCAACAATCTTTGCCGCCGTTCGTGTTTCGCAAGATGGATTGGCGTGTGATTATATCTTTGGGCGCGGTGTTGTTTTTATCATTTCTGGTAATTCAAAACGGGGCAAACCGAAACGCAGGTGAAGGTGTGTTGGATTACAAATTTCAAGTTGATCTGAATAACGCCGACAAAGCTGAATTTCAAACATTGCCCGGAGTTGGCGTAAAGCTATCGCAAAGTATCGTTGTCCACAGAGACTCCATAAAACAATTCAACAACATAAACGAATTAAAAGACGTTCCCCTAATCGGCGAAAAAAAACTCGCAGCATTGAAACCATTCATAAAAATTGCCCCAACCCAAAACATCAATCACCAAACCAAAAACACTATACCATAGCCGGTAGGGCGATAGGCTTCGCCCCTTGAACAACCGCTACACGTAGGTGCGCTTCCGTAATCAGCTCCATGAATTTTAAAACAGCTTGAGTACAACACCGCAAAATCTAAATACAGACTTCACAATTAAGGCGTACCCGCTTATAATGACGCTACATTGAGATTCCGGCAACTGCGGTATACCGTGGTAGGCTTCGCCCCTGAACAACCGCTTCACGTTGTTGCGCTTGCGTGTCCAGCTTCAGGAATTTTAAAATAGCTTGAGTATAAACCTACGACAAGGAACATTGGGCAATCGCATACTCAAACCCGAACACATGATCGCAATACTATAAGGCGGTTACCCAAATATAAAGCCGAACCAAAGTTGGCATCGGCGCAAGAGAAACACGATAATTTATGATTCTTTCCGGTTTAGAAATATTGAAAGAAATGGAGAACGGCAATATTTTAATTGACCCGTTTGACCAAAAAAGAGTTAACCCGAATAGCTACAATTTGCGATTGTACAACGAGTTGATGATTTATAAAGATCCGGTGTTGGACATGCGGACTTGTCCTCAAACGGAGCGTTTGACAATTTCAGAGGACGGAATTGTACTTGAGCCGAACCGTTTATATCTTGGTCGCACTGCCGAATATACGCAAACGCGAAATTACGTTCCAATGCTTGAGGGGCGTTCGTCGGTGGGGCGGTTGGGGTTGTATGTTCATGTTACGGCGGGATTCGGCGATGTCGGGTTCGCAGGTTTTTGGACACTGGAAATCCAATGCATCCAGCCGATCCGAATCTACCCGTTCGTAGAAATTTGCCAAATCTACTATCACACAATTCAAGGAAACTACGACGAATACCAAAACGGAAAATACCAAAATAACACCGGTATCCAACCAAGCCTACTGTATAAAGATTTTTTGTAACAAAAATCCTGTACAATCAAAACCTTGCCGTAACGTAAACGCGATGCGTTGTGGGTTTGTTGTGTATGTATTCAGTAATTGATAAGATAGTTTAAGTATCTTCCATGTTTTTTGGCTGAATTTTTAAAACAATAAAAATCAAAGAGCATAATTATGTCAAAACGTCCAATCCGTTTTTTTAACACGACAGGACCTTGTAATCCTGACGATCATTACATGTTGCCGCCTGCAGACCGTTTGCGGGGTGCGCAGTTGCATCGTTACGTTAAAGATCAACTCTATTGGACACTTCACGCCCCACGCCAAACCGGTAAAACAACTTTTTTGCTAAACTGGATGCGTGAACTTAATGTTACTTTGAATATTGCCGCGTGTTATGTTAGTGTGGAACGTTGTCAAGGAATGACTGGTATTGACGAGGCGGTAGAGAATATTTGCAAGTCCATTAACACTCAAGCCAAAAAAGCATCTCTACCTGTTCCCAATATTCCAATCGGAACCGGCGGCAGTAAGTTAAACGACATACTTACTGATTGGGCATCTATTGTTGCTCCGAAAGAACTGGTAGTTTTGTTCGATGAGGTTGATGTTCTCGAAGGCGATGTAATGGTCAATTTTTTACGTCAACTACGTGACGGTTTTGCAACACGCGGTGTTGGTAAGTTTCCAGTTTCGATAGCTCTTGTTGGAATGCGTGA
>JAIRWK010000345.1 GCA_031268995.1 Planctomycetaceae bacterium | reverse complement strand
ACGTTTTTAACGGTAGGACAATAACTTGCCTAAATGTAGACCAAAAATGCGTAACATGAGGTACTAACATCCGCCAAGTCTGGCAATATTAAAATTCTCAGCGAGATTAACGGGCTTGGTATTCAATACGTAGATGTACTTCTTGGTATGGGCGGACAATTAATTAACGATGAGGAAGACGATTACATTCGACGGCAAGTTTACGCCGGAACTCATATACCCATTCCCAATAGAGAGGAAGTAATTGTCATTGCTTGAGCTAACGGGTTGTTATTCTGTAAAAATCTTTTATTTTCTGCACTGTATTTGATTGACGAGTTTGTTTACAATTCTTGATTGTATTTTATGGATTGTAAGTTGATTATGGACGGCAGAGATGGGGTTGTCTGGATTATCGACGTTGTTCTAGCTAAAAAAAAACACTCACTACAATTTTGTGGCGAGTGTTTTTTTTAGCTTAGGCGTTATCCTTAATTTTTGTTTCGGGGGTGAGTGTCTGTAATCTTTTTCACATCTTTGTTGACGACTTTCCCCATTTCGCGTATGTCGGTTAGTATTTCGTAAATGTCGTCGGATGACAGTGTGGGGTCATCCGTGTGTTCAGCTATAGCGTTATCTTCCACAAACTCTTCCATTTCAATTTATTTCATTTTTAATCCTTATTAAAATATTTTTGACAAAGCAAGACCGATACTGAATCCGGCTATTATGCCGCAAATAAGCAACAGCCAATCTAGCCAATACTGAACGGTATTTTCTTGTTTTAGTTTTGTTATTGTTTCAGCCATTTCTTTATCCTTTAGGATTAATTCATTCCTTAGTGCTGAAATCCATTTTTCCATTCGCCGCATTTCATCTTGCTCTGAATCTTGTTCGGCAAGTTGATTCATTAAGTCAGTCATAATTTGACACCTGTTGAGTGAACACTATCATCAATTTGTACCAAAACCTGTTTCAATGGAAAGAATGTGGAAGTGTATCTTGATTTCTCTGGTGTTTGTGATTGAGCCGTGATGTGGATGAGGGTTGGGTAATTGACGTTTTTCTCATTCTCCCTCACGTCGATATGGATTACCACCATATCGCCAAGTTTTTGGTACAGGGTTCTGAGATCCGGTTTGAACAGGTCGGGTTCTTTTTCCCTACTCTGTTTTCGGAGTGATCTACTGTGCGGCGTATTTGGTTTTTTGAAATAACCATAAGCAACCAGCTCATGAACGAGCAGTTCTTTGATACTTGGGGATATATCCGTTTCTGTTTCAATTTCCTTTAGGGCTGCTGCCAATTCTTTTTCCATTTCTGTCATAGCGCAATCGACATTTCTTTTTGCTTTAGCAATCTTTCTAATTTGTTCGGTTAGTTTTTTGAATTTGGTATTCATTTATTTAGGGAGGTTAAAGTAAAAAAAAAATCAAACTTAAACGTCTACTAATTAAATATAACGCCAAAACAATACGATTTTTTGATATTGCGTATATGGGGTAAAATGACTGAAGATTTTGCACGCCGTGCAAAATTGGAGAGGGGTATACAATTAACCGAGGAAACCAAAAATATGTTAAGTGATAGTATTAGACAAAAGTTAGCTTTATTCAGCAGACCGGAGCCTAGTTTAGAGTATAGTTATTTTAAGGATCATGCACCGGGTATGGTGCAAAACTTCGAGGACGAAGTGCGTAAGAATATTAAAAATGAAATGGCTGCTACAGGTGGTCGTATAGGTGCTGGCTTGGGTGTTGCAGAGGGTACGGTTGCGGGTACAGTCGTTCCTGAGATATTTGCGCCTACTCTGCAAAAACTACAAAGATTTGCCAAGTTTATACAATCTGGAACAGGTAAAGTCCTACTTGCTACAACTATAGGTGTCGGTTTGGGTTCAGCGCAGTATAGTCTGGGGCGAGATCAAGGATCAAGGTATGCAACGAATCGGATGAAGTATAATCCGGCTATAGTTGAAAAACGAACGATGGATGCTGTCCGCAAGGCATTAGACAACGGCGAGGTATTCAAGAAAGTCCCAAAACAGTTTACTGGTTTTAATACGAGAAAATCTTAATTAGTCTATAAAAACCCTCACTTTTTTTTAGGGTGGGGGTTTTTTATGCGCATTCTTTCTCTGTGATCTCTGTGATCTCTGTGGTTATTTAAAAGCAACTGAATAGTTATTAAAATTTTTACATTCTTATTCCAAGAATCATAATTGGAAATTAGCCGCCCAAGCAGAATTAAAGCCGCTGGAATAATCTTAGCCGGTGAATTTTTCTAAAGAGAGTTCGCTGGTTTTTTTTTCTTATCATTGCAAGGTATAATGAATTCCTTATGGATAAATTCAAAATAACAGTTAAGCTGCTGCAAATTACCCGACCGACTTCACCGGGTGCGACCCGTGTACAATTTATTGCGGAGAATAAAGACGGTACACCGGCGCATATTTTTTTATGCAGTGTGCAGCCGCCGAATACTTACGAGCAAAAATATCGTGAAGCGTTTGAGACATTGTGTTCTGTCGAGGATATGTTTGAGTACCCTGTGGGTGTATCACATGTCTCTGAAATTGATCCGGCTACACAACCGGAGAAAACATTTATGTACGACGCACAGGAAAATCGCGTTTACATCAGAACAAAAAATGTAAACGATATTCCTAAAAACTCATTTGCCCTGTAACGGCAACGTCCCCGTTGCCGCAATCGGTAGCGGGACGCTCCCGTTACAGTTTGTTTTAGACAATCATGCGAGAACTGCCATTTTATCTTACTTCTGTTTGAATGTTTCCTTGAGAGGTGGCGGGGGTGTTGTATTGATAGGTTGTGATGGCGTTGTTTGGGGGCAGTGAGTTGTGGATGGTGTTGTTTGAGGAAACGGTTGGTATGGTTGTGGAGGGCGAGTAGTAATTCGGGGCGGTTGGGGCGGCGTTTGCCGGATTTGCGGCAGAGGGTATGAAATTGGGCGGTAACGTGTTGGAATTTGGCGTTGGTGTGTTGGGATTTTGTGCGGGCGTTGGGTTTGTCAATTGTAATGAATTGGCGTTTATGCTTCGCAGGAATTCTTCGCCGCAAATGTCAATGGGATTTTTTTTGTCGTAAGTAGGCATTACGTAGGTGTTGTTGTAAGGGTTTGCGTTTTGGTTGAATTGCGGCGAGCCGAGATTGATAGAAATTTTCCCTGTTGTTCCTGTCGATCTTTGTGCTGATGCCGCATGAAAGATTTCAATTTTTCTGGCATAAGCAATTCCATTTTGTACGTCGAATCTGTAATCGCTTGAAGTTGCGGCGGTGAGCAATTCGTTCTGAGGTGAGAATATTTCTTGTTTTATTACAAATCCGGTTTTGGCATCGACGGTAGTTTTTTTGACAAACTGACCGGTTTGTGTGTTTCTTCTTGTGATAATTACCCAGTTGCCGTCGCCTGACGGATGAGGACCTTCGTGTTGCTCGTTGTCCTTAAACTCCACAATCCCCAACGCCTCAATCAACCAATCAGGATCAAAAGGTAAAATATCACGCACAGGACAAGTTGGAAATTGTGCGTGTTTACAATAAAAAGTATTTTGTTCCCGCTTAAGCCATACCCAAAATAACTCATCGTTGCTGCCAAAATCAATTTCTTGACCAGTGATAGAAGTTCCGCCAATAATTCGAATACGTTTGGGACGCTCGCAAGTCAGTTTGACATTGATTGGCATTGAAACATCGGGAAACGTCAACGTAACATTGTCCGCCGCAATATTCCGAATCATCGCGCTGTTGCGATTTATCGGATCAATAATTTCGTTAAATGTAGGTTTTAACGAAACAGGATGCACCGGCGGCTTCGGATCAGAACGCTCAAATAAACCCCGTAACGTCTGACAACCCGAAAACGATAAAAAAATTATCACCAATAAAAAAATATTATATCTCATGTTTATTTTTCGTAATGAATATACGGTAAGCCGGTATCTCTGTCTCAATCATACAACAGCTCCGAGAGTTGATTTTGAATTTCTTCCAATCTTTGCAAGTCAGGCATTGCCACTGGTATCTCAAAGGAACTATTTTCTTTAATTGCGTAGAGAATCATTTTCTTTTGTCCGTTTTCATCTTGTTCTTCGCGGTCGTACTTGAACAACCTTCGCCGAATCAACAATAGCGATAAAACGTACAATAAATCATCTGGTCCTGAATTTGCCCGTATTTGTTCAAACAAGTTTAGGATAACGTCGTTTGGCGCAAGTTTGATTTTTTTTTCGTTGGGGTTTGGTACTTTAGTTTTCCACCAGCCGACAACCTTTTCCTGCGGCTCTTGCCAATTCTCACACGCAAAATCACGGCGCACATAAACCTCATTCTCCTCAACTAAAATTGAAAAGAACACCTCACCGGACAATAACTCTCGCCCACTCAAACAACAATTCCGCGCCGCCTTCGGTACTTCCATTCGCGAATAATAAAAATTTCACAATTAAAAATCAAGACCAATTTTCAAGAATTGAGAGATGTTGTCAAAAATATATTTGGATATATACTGGTCTCGTGTTACGTATTTGTGAAGGGTAATAAGTACCGCAAAGGCGAAAAAGGATTACGTAAAAAACCTTCGTCACTTTTGCGGTGCTTATCTTCCCCGAATGCGTAAAGTGAATGAAAACCTTAAAAACTAAAAAAAATAATGAGGATAAAATGCAAAAAGTATTTACGGCGTTTATTGGTCTAGTAATTTTATTCGTCGCGGCGGGCAAAAACGAAGCGGCAGATACAACACGGAAAATAATTTACTTTTCCAATTCAGCAGGTTACGAACACTCAACAGTAAAATCCGTCAACGGTAAACCGTCCGTGTCGGATGTTGCGATAGCGGAAGCGTGCAAAAAAGCCGGTATTACGGTGGTTTGTACCAAAGACGGTTCTGTTTTTGACAAAGATATTAGTTCTTATGACGCTTTTGTTTTTCAGACGAGCGGCGAGTTGTCAAAAGGAACCAAAGGTCATCCTGAGTGGGCGTTGACAGAAGGCGGTTGGCAATCTTTGTTGGCGGCGGTTCGCAACGGCAAAGGATTTGTTGGTCTTCATCCGACAACGGATTCGAATCGTGTTGGCGGAAATATTTATGAAAATTCACCCAAAGAAAAAATAACAGAATTCACAAAATTTATTGGTGCTGAATTTACAATTCACGGTCCGTCCCAAGAAACAACCATATCAATTGTCCAACCCTCTCCCTTAAAATGGCTAGACGCAAAAGGCAAGAATTTTCGCACATTTGATGAATGGTATGTTCACAAAAATTTTGGTGAAGACATTCGAGTTTTTGCGATTTTGGAGACGGGCGGTATGCGAGGTGAGATGTATCGTCGTCCTCCGTGTCCGATAGTTTGGGGGCGGGCAGAGGGTAAGGGCAAAGTGTTTTATTCCGCGTTCGGACATTACGACGATTATTGGAAAGACGCGGACAAAATTACTTTCGTACTCCAACTAATACAAGCCGCAACCGGCGACATCAAAGTTGACATGACCCCAAACATAAAAACAATCACCCCAAACGCAACCACGTTACAATCATCCAAATAAAACTATACTGAAGCTACTTTAAAATTCCTGAAGCTGGACACGCTTGTCCGATACTTTTGATATGTCCTAAAATTACCGTTATGATGGGTGGGAAATCGGGACAATTTTTGGAGAGATTTTGCAAGAAGGAGGTGAAATTATTGTTTTTTTAATGTTCAAAAAATGGCAAATTTGTTTAAAAATTGTCTTTTGCGTGTACTTTGACCACAGATTGGTCATCAATAGTGCTTGCGAGACAAATTAAATTCGCTCAACTTTTATTATCGGCAAATGAAGTCTTCCTTCGAGAAATTCGAGATGAAGTTTTGTTTTTGTTCCCGCTTTTCCTGCGATACTTCGATTGTTCAATATATTCTTGGACGGATTTTTCCATTTTTTGCAATTGTTCTGCGCTTTCAGCCATTGATTTTTTTGTTTCTTTTGACCGTTCGGCAAGGTCTTTAACAATGAGACTGGTTTCATGGATTATTACCATGATTTGTTCGTAAGTTATGCTGGCAGGATTGGTTGGCAATTGGTTCAATGACATGGTTTTCCCCTTAATAAAGTTTTAATGAGTGCGCTACGTTCTGAGGTATTCGCAGTTCAAAAATTTCAAGTGTGCTGATTTTATAATTTACCGGCTTGTTTGACAAGGTCTTTTTAATGCGGCTTGTATTGTCCATAATTTATGAATTTTGACGAACCGAGAGTGTAAAATCCTGTTTTTGGGTAGTCAATCATGGTAATCGGACAAATTTGCACAAAAATTGATGTTGACAAAAAATCAAAAATTGTGAACAATACGCACCGTTGACCGTTTGACAAATTATCTCGTTGGTTGAGTGGGCGGCGGTTATCGAAATTTTGAGTGTGGGCAATCTATTAAGTTTTTTTGATTTTGGGTTTTGAAATTTTTTCGGGAGGCAAGGATGCGTACCTGTTATTGTTCCAGTTGTGGTGGGGTTGAGTCGGTTTCTTTGAAGCGGATACTTAAGGCGGTTTGTAAAAAAGTTCAGGCTTCGTTTGCTAGTGATGTTAAGGTTAGCAGTTGTACGACGGATGCTGATGCAGTTAGACCGGGTGATGTTTTTTTTGCGTTATCGGAGCAGGATGGTGAGCTTGAGGAGGTTGTGGGGTTGGCGATTCATCATGGTTGTTCGGCGGTTGTTGCGAGCAGGTTTGTGAGTGGGGCGGATTCTGTACCGTTTTTTGTTATTCCAAATGTTCTTGATGGTTTTGCTCATCTTTGTCATGCGTTTTGTGATTATCCTGCGAAGTCTCTCAAAATGATCGCCATTACCGGTTCAAGCGGAAAAACATCTACGTCGTATCTTATTGCTGGAGTGTTATCTGAGGCGGGTTATCAAGTCGGGTTGATTGGTTCGCTTGGAATATTTGACGGGCATGTTTTGAACCAAACCGGCAACGCCGACCTTACGCCCGATCAACTTGCGTCGTGGTTAAACATAATGGTAATAAATGGTTGTACGCATGTTATTCTTGAGGCATCTAGTAAATCTATTGCGCAAGGTTATCTTTCGGGAATAAGTTTTGATGCAATTTGTATGACGAATATAAGGCGTGATCATTTGGATTTTCATGGAACGGTTGAGCAATATCGTCGTACGAAATTAGCCATATTTAAATATGCGAAGAAAAAGGCTCTTGCGGTTTGCAATGTTGATGACAAAATCACGGGTGCAATTTTACCGCTTATTGATCATCCGTTGCTTTCGATTGGTATTCGCAATCAGGCGGAGATCAATTCGATTTTAATTGAACGTTTTCCAAGCGAGCAAACTTTTATTGTTACTGCCGGTACGACTGCGGTTCCTTTTTGTACAAAAATTATTGGTGATGAGCATATTTATAATTGTATGATGGCGGCTGCGCTTGGTATTGGTTTGGAGGTTGACATGAAGGTTGTTGCGCGTGGAATAGAGCGTGTTGAAAGTGTGCCAGCCCGAATGGAGCGAATCGAATGCGGACAACCTTTTAACGTTTTTATTGATTCCGCGCGGACTAACGAATCGCTTGCGGCGACATTGCGAACTATAAAGGAAATCACTACGGGTAAACTTATTTGTGTATTTGCCGCTGCCGAATATCACGACCCCGCAAAAAGAGCACAACTCGGAAAATCAATCGGCGCAGCGGCAAATTCAATCATCTTAACTTCAGCATCGAATTATCTTGATCCTGAAACTATAACCGCAATCTGCGATGTCGGAAAAGGTTTTGCCCAATCAGAAGAAATTCAAATCATGCCCGACAGAGCTGAAGCGATTGCGTGGGCGTTATCGGAAGCGGAAGTGGGCGACACTGTACTAATTATTGGACGCGGCGAAACTGATTCTTGCAAAAATAATAATTCAGACGAAAACGAAGATTCGGAAATCAGAAAAATTCAACCTTTTTGCGATAGATATTTCACACGACAATGGCTCTACGAAAATCAAACGTGCATGGTCAATTAATTGCAAAAAATAATTCGCCAAAAAAATACAAATATACTGAAGCTGTTTTAAAATTCCTGAAGCTGAACCCGCAAGCGCAACAACGTGAAACGGTTGTTCAAGGGCGAAGCCTGTCGCCCTACCGGCTACGGTATAACGAATATTGTCTATCTTTTGTCCCTACTCACCGCCAATGCTCGACTATCGAGTTACTACACGAAAAGCTGTTGAAATAAAATGTATTTGATGAAGAAATTTTTTGAAATTATTCTTATTCCGTTTGAATTTACTGGCGGAATTTTGATGTGGTTGGGCGATTTGTTTCGGTCGTTTTTTAACAAATTTTTTCTTTCGGTTTGGGGAATTATTATTCCGTTTGCGATCTTGTTGGCGATAGTGATGGCGTTTTTTGTTGCGCAAAATCAGCGGGAGTTGGCGGCGGAGTATGCGGCGCAACTTATGGTTTGTGAGGACGATGATATTGATCGGCTGGTTGGGATATTGCAGAATTTGGAGGTTGCGGGTCTGATTGAGTTGGTCAATTGTTTGCGTTCGGATCGTGAGAAAATTTTTTTTGCTTGTCAAGATGCGATTGAAACGGAGTTGCAAAAATTATCAAACTTAACCGACGAGAAAAAACGTGATAAAACTTATCTGTCAATAACCGGCGCAATGTTGCAACAGACTCCGCAATTCAAACCGATTGCCAAAAACGCGGTCAATCAATTTGTACGGCAAATTATGACCGATCTGATAAATTTTGAATCAAATGGACGCTCGCACGATTCGCAACTTGTTACCTTGAATTGTGAGCGAATTCAAGCGATTATTGAGCCGGCGTTGAATCGGGGCAAAGGCGGCGATGGTGTATTGCAAAAACCGTTGACAAAAACAATTACACGATACAACAGTGCAGGATTTCACGACGAATTATTGGCAGCCGACGGGCAACCTTTCAAGCAATCTGTTCAAAATAAAAACGAATCTTTGAATGATCTTGAGTATATTGTCAGCAATAATCCGCCTCAAAAAAATAATTCGCCAACATTCAACAATTCGACGCTTCTAAACACGCCTAACAGATCAAATTTTTCAGAAACGAATCGCAATGAAATTCTTGTTGCGCAAAAGGTGTCTTCAGGTTTATCGACGGATATGTACAAACCGTCTGAGCGGCAAAATTCTTTTCCGTTATTGCCTGAATTGGGCAACAGCAGAGACAAAGTTGCGAATCAGTATTTTCCAAATGAGAAAAATATGAATCGCGAAATGGAGTCGGGAACAAATTTTGATTCGCGAGCGGGGGGGCGGGTGAGTCCTGAAGCTCGATCAGATTTATATTATGGTTCTGATAATTTTTTTGGCAGGTCGGATGTGGCGGATAATTTTTTGCCGGATAATTTGCGCAACATAAAATTAAACCGTTTACCTTCATTGCCGACTGTGCAACTCATGCGTCTTTTACAACATTCTGATAGCAAATATGTTTTGGAGGCGAGGCGTGTACTTATTGCGCGTGATGGTTTTGGCGAGGCGCATTTGGGGTTGGCGTATAAATTGTATCATAAAAATCCGGCGATTCGCAAGGAAGTTATTGCGCATTTATCTGAGACATCCGGGGTATTGGCAAATGCGTGGTTGACAGAGTTATTGGGTGATCCGAACGACGAAATTCGCTACAACGCCGCCGCGCTGTTGTCAACCTCAACCGACCCTAACACCAGAAAATTCCTAATAGAAAAATGTAAATACGACACAGATACAAGAATCGTAAACCTAATAAATCAATTAAGACAAAGATAATACCACGCCAATACGAGCGGTAGGCTTCAGTATATTATACTCAAGCTCACTAGTGTCCCATTAAAGTTGTTTAATTTTTTTACAATCTTTTAATTTTTTAATTTGTTATGTAAAAATTTGCCCCCTGTCGATCTCAAATTGTTCTTTGTTGGGTAACTTCAAACGCGAGGTAGGTCAAAAATGTTACATGGTCAATATATTTTCACACAGATTATGAATCTTGTTCCTTGGGAACGTTTTCAAACCAGTGTTGAGCGTTATCGAGGTGATTATCGGGTTCGTCAATTTCGATGTGCGGATTATTTTCGAGTGATGGCTTTTGCTCAATTAACGTATTGTGAAAGTTTGCGTGACATTGTTAATTGTCTTCAAGCCATACCTCGTATACCGTAGCCGGTAAGGCGATAGGCTTCGCCCCTGAACAACCGCTTCACGTTGTTGCGCTTGTGTGTCCAGCTTCAGGAATTTTAAAACAGCCTGAGTATAAACGATACCATATTGGAATTCGTTCGCCGATTTCCTTAAACAATTTATCCCACGCAACTCAAAAACGTGACTGGCGTATATTCGCTGATTTTGCAAAAATATTGGTTGATAAAGCTCATGTCTTTTATCAAAATGATGAAAACCCTGTTAAACTCAAAACTAACACAGCAATACTCAAAAAAGTTGATAAAACCACTGGTGTTCAATGTGATCAAATCGTCGTATTGACGAATTCAATTCGTAGCACAAATTATCCTGAACAATTACGACGTATTCGATATTACGACGCAGAACGCAAAAAACGATTCGTATTTTTGACAAACAATATGACGTTATACTGAAGCTACTTTAAAATTCCTGAAGCTGAACCCGCAAACGCAACAACGTGAAGCGGTTGTTCAAGGGCGAAGCCTATCGCCTTACCGGCTACGGTATAAAACTACCAAAATTGTCCGGTCGGATTTATTGGTTGGAGCGGCTGAGGAGTTACATTTTGTGCAAACCAACGGAATCGTTGTCTGTTTTTTGACGATTTAGCGATTAAAATTCTACCGATTTTACCTACCTCTTGCAGACTTTTTTTTTTGTGTATATTAACAAACCGTTGACCGTTTTCGGCAATTGAGTGATTTGAGAGTGTTTGTCAAATTTGATTTTTCATTTGCGATTACGGTTTTTACTTTACGTTAACCTTCAAAAAAATTGGAGAACCATGAAAACTTTTTACAGACTTTGCACCGTAACTATCATCGCAATTGCCGCAATGACTTTTACCGGTTGCGGCAACTCCCACCCCAAAGACGCTGAAACCGATCACTTCAAACAACTCGCGTTCGGCAACGGAAACGAAACAACAAGTTCAAAAACTTCGCCGCCGTCCGGCAAACAAAAAACGCCGGACGAAAAAGAGTTGAACGAAATCGTCAAGAAACAACTCTGGAAAGAATTTGTTTCGGATTCGCCGTTTGAGATTGCGGATGTTACGGCAAATTGGGTTGAGAAAACCGCTCAATCCTGTTCCGGCGACTTTTCCGTCAATTTACGGGCGAAAGAAAATTTGTACGATTCCATTAATGTTAAAGAAGGTCTCGAAAAACTCGGTATCAAAAATCTTTACGAAGGCGAATTGAAATTAGCCGAAGAAAAAGTTTATCAATTGCCCGAACCGTACAAAACAAATTTACGCAACGAATATCCTCAAGATCGGTTGGACAGTTTTCATTTTGTCCAAATTATCCGTCCGCAAGGAAGTCCCGACAAGGCGGGCGGAGTTGCGGAATTATCGCGTTACGGCGACGAGTGGAGTGCAAGCGTCCGAATTAAAAAGACGCCAAGTGTGGAACGTTGTATTCCCGAATCCGGTTTGAATAACAACGTCAATAAACTTGACGACCCCGCAACAAAAAAAGCCGTCGAAGATGTTATTCAGAAACGGAAAGATTATGTTGCGAAAGTTGATACGACAATTACCGAGTTAAATGATAAATTTCAAGCTGCATTGGAAAAACAGAAACAGGATTTTCTAACTTTCTGTAAACCAAACGGCAAATACGAAGGAACATGGAAATACGGCGAAAAAGGCGGTAAAGTTGTTGTTCAATTTGGTAATTATGAATCTTCCGACCAAACAATAATCAGCGGTGTGTACTTTAATCCCGATTATCCGCAACATCAACGAAAATTTACCGTAACACTAAACACCAAAGAAGTTGCCGAGTATCCTGTTACGGGAATACTGACAAAACCGTCAAAAGATTTTTACAATTTCGTCAATGGACTTCGGAATGACGATGCGTTGAGATCCTCCATGTTGGCATTGTTTGAAGACAGCCGCGATAAAATCAGAATAAAAATCTCTAACGGCAAACTCATTGTTTCCGTCTGGGCAAGCGGATGGGGAAGTATCCAATTTGATTTTTAATCAAAAAATGTTGTAACTGCTTATTTTATTGTTTTTGTTCAAAAATGAGACAATAGGTAGTTACAAAAAAAATTACAGATTTTTTTACGGCAAATTTCCGTTGCAAATGGCTCTGCCATCTTGACAATTTTAACCTTTAACCTTTTTTACAACTTTACAATTTCAAAACTTCAGGAGACTATTTTATGTCAAATTTCAACTCAAATCAGGATTTTAATCCGAACAGACAAGGCAACAATCAAACCGTTGTGATTGTTCAGGAAAGTCAAGGGATGTATGCCTTGCTTACCTTTTTTTTCAGC
>JAIRWK010000332.1 GCA_031268995.1 Planctomycetaceae bacterium | reverse complement strand
CACAGAGTTCACAGAGGTGAATTTTAAATACGAAAATATACGAAAGAGTTGAAAATGAAATTTTCGTCTATTTCATTTTCAAAAAATTTATCTCCGTGAACTCTGTGCTCTCTGTGGTTATTTAAAAGCAACTGAATAGTTACTAAATTATTTCAAATTCGGTCGATTTTCAGTCAACAAAAATCAACCGAATTCGAATAAAATCAATTTTTTAAAATTCCCTTTATACTCAAGCTACTTTAAACTGAACACGCAAGCGCAACAACGTGAAGCGGTTGTTCAAGGGCGAAGCCTATCGCCTTACCGGCTACGGTATAGCTTATTTGACCACAGAAAACGCCAAAAGAAATTTTTTGAGAATAAAAAAACCGCAAAAACTCACAAAGGATTTTAACAGATATCCTTTGCGAACTTTTGCAGTAAAAAAATATCGCAACCTGTACGATCAATAGTTTTCATTTGAACAACCACTTCACATCGTTTGCAATTTGCCTTGTTCAATTCCGGGGCTGATGTGTACCGATCAACTTCAACACACTTGCCAATTCACCACGCAAAATGCGCAAAAGCCTTATTTGCATCTGCCATTTTGTGAACATTTTCACGTTTTACGATTGCGGTACCTTCTTTGTTGTAGGCGTTAATTAGTTCGTTTGCGAGTTTTTCGTGAGCGGGTTGACCTTTTTTATCGCGTACCGCGTTAAGAATCCAACGAATCGCAAGAGATTGCCGACGATTAGGCAATACTTGCATTGGAACTTGATACGACGCACCTCCGACTCGTTTCGACCGAACCTCAATATTCGGCTTGACATTCTCAACCGCAGTGTGAAAAACCTCTATCGGCGATTTGTCTTGATGTTTTGTTTTTATTATTTCCAACGCGTCGTAAAATACACTTTCCGCCGCAGTCTTTTTGCCATCCCACATCAGGCAATTGATAAACTTACTCGCAAGAAGCGAATTATAAACCGGATCAGGTTTTAGTTGTTTTTTGCTTGCAGTTATGCGTCCCATTATTTTTAATTTTCCTTTTGATAATTGAATTACTAATTATTTGTCCCGAAACCAACAACACGCGACAAACTCCGCATTACCGCGATCAACTTCGGGAATTTAAAAATATCTCTTCCAATACGTTTATACCGTAGCCGGTAAGGCGATAGGCTTCGCCCTTGAACAACCGCTTCGCGATGCTATGCTTGCGTGTCCAGCTTCAGGAATTTGAGTATACACCTCAAACCTCAACAATCACTCGCCTACTCATACAACTGAAAACGGGCTTTGTGTTTCTGGAACACTGAAATTTATATTTCGTTTGGTGATTGTTTTTTGGTATTATTTCTTTTTTGCACCTTTTGTGGCGACTTTTTGGTTCTTTTTTGCGCCGTATCTACTTCGTGCTTGCTTTCGCCCGTCAACTCCCGCCGCGTCAAGCGTTCCACGAATCACTTGATAGCGAACACCCGGAAGATCACGAACCCGCCCGCCGCGAACGAGAACTATAGAGTGTTCTTGAAGCGAATGAGACTCGCCCGGAATATATACTGTAACTTCCTTGCCATTTGAGAGTCGTACTCTTGTAATTTTGCGCAATGCCGAATTCGGCTTTTTAGGCGGCATTGTACGCACAAGAAGGCAAACACCGCGTTTCTGCGAACACTTGTCCAAAACAACTGATTTACTTTTGTAAACCTGTTGTTTGCGATTACTGCGAACCAATTGATTGATAGTAGGCATATTTCTCCAAAAATATTTGTTACTGTTGATTTACGATGAAATTACAGGCTTGCCACACCCAACTTCAAAAACATTATACCGTAGTCGGTAAGGCGATAGGCTTCGCCCCTGAACAACCGATTCACGTTGTTGCGCTTGCGTGTCCAGCTTCAAGAATTTTAAAGTAGCTTCAGTATACCAGCTCACCGCAACTTCGGAATTTAAACGCAACACCGTTCAAAAAACAGCATGTACGGAAATTCAAGCCGAGTATGATACCGCAATTCCACATGATGTCAACGGGGGACTCGCACATCCCAAATCAACGATGCCGCTAAAATCTACCAAGCCCGAAAAACGACATCAATCACAACCGTAGCCAACATATACTGAAGCTGTTTTAAAATTCCTGAAACTGAACACGCAAGCGCAACAACGTGAAGCGGTTGTTCGGGGGCGAAGCCTACCGCCCATACCAGCGTCGGTATAGGATAAATTTTGATCATTTCGCTAATTCTCGATTGCTTAGGATCAAATAGGCAACAAAAAATATTGGTACCGCATAAGCAAACGTCATCACACTGTGATTCAAGAGCCAACCCGAAGTTATATTAAACCCCGACACCAACGCTGAATCATAAATTCCATAATCTGATAAAGGCGGAATCGCCTTGCCTATCGGAAGCAATAAAACACGCTCATAAATGAAATCAGATGTTTTTATGAATGTTGTCGAATAGTTCTCAGCAGGCAAATCAGTTACCATGTTTTGTTGCGTCATCAACCTGTAAAGAGACTCAAACGGACCACCACCCAAAATCGTGCCAATCCCAATTTGCACCAAAAAACCCTTCGAAAAACCCGCAATCATAATCCCAATCGTCGAAAGCATCGCAATCGGTCCACTCAAAAACGTACTAAATAAAACCCCAAACGCCGTAACAATTATCATCCGCATCCAAATCGCATAAAAACCCTTCACAAAATTCAACCTAACAGACGCATTATTCGCCCGCACATATAAATCCGCTTGAGCAATACCAATATATTGATGCCGATCAATACACTTCAACCAAATCTCCACCCGCCCATCAGCAACAAAATCCTTGAAAAAATCAAATTGCCTACGCGCATTCAAAACCGGATCATTGCGCAACACATTTATCTCCGCCGTATCCGGCATTTCATAATACTGTCCGCCTTCACGACCTTTGCGTTGGATAATTTGCGGCGTATTACTGATCTCCCAAGGGATAACAAGAGACTTCGTAATCGATTCCTCCGTGCCAAATGTCATCACCTCAACCGTTAAACCAGTTCGCGGATTACGCACAGATAAACTTGCATAAACCGGCTTCTCAATATTTGCCTTCACCGTCCTAAATACCCCAACCGTCATCTCTATCGGTAAACCATATTGAAACGATTCATTCAACTTCGGGAACATTGATTCATTCAGATTCTCAAACACAAAAATAGCCGATTCCTCATTCGCCGTCGCCTCACTTGTCCTGCCGCCAATATATGAACGGTACTCCCATTCATGACCAACATTGATTCCTTTTTTTGTATCGTTGCCGTCGCCGTCTCTGAAACTTAATTTGCCGTAAATAGGAATCCGCGCTTGCAACGAACCACGCTCGACCCCCACAATATACCGCGTAAACGTATCCGATTTCTCCGCCGTAATCTTATGATTGTGTCCATTCACAACCGAAACATCAATCGTACCATCCGCCAATATTTCTACATCATGCCGATGCCCATTTGTTGCCCGCGTCCTGCCGCGCATTACAACACGTTTGGGATCATCTTCATTGCTGTCTGAACTCAACGGCACCGGAGTTAGATCAGATTTTTCCGTAACAATGTGCGTATGTTGCAGCTCGCTTATGACAAAGAAATAACTCGCTGCTCCCATCAAAATAAGAACAAACGTGCCAATAATCGATACGCCTATAATTCGACCAAAAACAATCTCACTTCCAAGCACCGGCTTAGTTACAACCGCATAAATCGTCTTGTTCTTAATGTCCGTCGGCAAACTAAATGAGCCAAGAAAAAGCACCATCAACATAACAAGAATCATTGTCGTAAACAACACAAATGAAAGATAATATTTCGCAGGGTCTTCAACTTGCGGATTCAAAAACCAACCCGCAAAAAGAAGAATACCAAGAAATAAAATCAATACATAAACAATACGACCACGCAACGACTCAATTATCGTCAACCTCGTAATCGCCCAAGTTCGCGCAATTGAAAACGAAGTCAAATTCGCAACTGCACGTTTGATCGTGTTGACAAATACGACATACGTGCCGCCCCAACCATGCCTTATCAGACACACCAAAAGACCAATCGCTAACGCCGCACCAACTAAAATTAACACCGATGCCAACCAGCTCATTATCGCCGGTAAAATCCAATCAGAAAAATTCGGAATAGCTTGTTCGATTATCATACTACTTTTGTTCTAAAAAAACTTGTTGAAATACCGAAGCCAGTACAGGCGATTGGCTTCACCCTTGAACAACCGCTCCACATTATCACGATTGTGCGTCCGGCTTCCGAAACTTTAAACAACTTGAGTAAACCACACCGAAAACCCGCCGCCACTCGCCAAAAATAAACAGCAACAAAGATAAAACGGTAACCCAAGAAAACACCCCCCAAAAACATCACCCTCACAACTGATGCCAAAACCGATTCCAACCGCATCAATTTCGGTACATTATCCAATTGAAATTACGCTTGTCAATTACCTCTTTGCACAGGTTATAAAAAAATGCCGAAATTTTGTGATACTGTACTTTATAAATGTTTTTAATGGACAAGGTAAACGTTTACTTAATATTATGCGGATGCTGGCTACCGTAGCTGGTAGGGCGATAGGCTTCGTCCTTGAACAACCGCTTCACGTTGTTGCGTTTGCGTGTTCAGCTTCGGGAATTTCAAAACAGATTGACTATATAGGTTGTAGGATTCGGTACACAAAAAAATTTCCAATCAAAACTTTTTGAAATTATCAAATGGTAAATTATTTTTGCGGTTATTGTGTTTTAATTTTTGTTGCGTTAGAGTTGTTGGGGCAAGATTCTGATCTGAAGTTTGGGCGGGTTGGTCTGGAGTGGGAATGGGTTCGACGGCGTTTGCGGCGGAAGGTTGTTGAGAATTGAGATCGATCAATTTATCATTCGCTCGTAAAAATTGATGAATCCCCGAACCAAGATGCTTGCCGGATGACATTTTGTTAAACAAAACAGTAGGATGCTTATTGTCAATCCGTTCGTTTTGCATTTCGTTTGGAGTATCTGAATCTGTTGCGGGCAAACCGATCATTTTGGAAACTTTTGCAATAAAACCTAATTCATAACAAAAAAAATACACCACGTAAGCAATCAATCCGCCCGTTACCGTGTCCGATAAATAATGACGGCAATCAAAAACCCGCTCAAAAGCAACACCCAAAACCGCCAAATAAAAAAAATATCGACCACGCGGATAATTTCGCGCAATCACCAACGCCATCACAACCGCTAACGCTGTATGACCCGAAGGAAAACTATTGACCTCCTCCCGTCCAACAAAACCAGAAAAGTCAAACGAACTCATTGTGAAATCATTTATCACCGGTCGTTTGCGATGAATTAAAAATTTGACCGCAGTTACAACCGATTGCGATGCCAAAACGCTAAACACAAACGCCCAAAGCCGATTACGCTTGCTAACATCAAGCAAAAAACAAACAGATAAAACCGTAAAAAAACATAACGGATGCCCAAAAAATTCCAAAAGCAAAATACAACCCGTTAGCCTCCGTTGCAATTTTTCGCCGCTTTTATCAATATTGTCAATATTGGCAATATCAACAACTTTATCGTTTTTGCCCGCCGCGTCATCAACATCACGCCATCGCGGATGCTCAACAATATTAAATTTACCCTTGCAAAACCAATACGAAACAGGATAGTCCAAAAAACGATTGCAAACAAATATCAATACAATACCGCCCAAAACAACCGCAACAAATTTCAAACAACTCAAATAAATACTCTGATTCATTTCTTTCACCTATTCCCTCTTTCTGGAACATTAGCACAATTTCGGTACAGTATATAATAAAATAGAAAAAAAGTAATCGGCTTCGTATATTTTGTAAAGACGATAAGGATTTTCTCAAAACGTTGCTCAAAATTGACAATTCTCATTCGTTTGTCCGTAAAAAATAAAACCCGAAAACTTAAATATTCTTTGTCAAAGTCTGGACGATCAAGACGATACAGTCATTTACACAACTTTGATTTCTATACGATCACTAACGGAGCCGTTTTTTTTGACGTACTTTGAAAAATTGATCGATAGGTACGCCTCACAATACGAAAAACGGAAAACAGAAAATCCCAAAGATGAAGATTTGGTTAAGGAAATAAATGCGTATGAAAAATTTCCTCAACACCACTTATTGTGGTTTATAACAAAAGAAACAAATACCTTGCGAGTGCTTTTGACGTGTTTGCAATCATACGACTCTAGTACGGACGAACTTTTAATAAAAATGTCAAAATTGTCCAATCCACCCATCGCCGCAATTGCCCAAAAAGAAATCGAAAAACGCGAACAAATCAATAAAAGAAAAGAACAAAGAAAAAAACTCTGGAATAAATTACGCCGCATGTTATTTCTCAAATAGCCGCTCGCAAAATATTCACGCATATTCACGCTCCATTAGCGTATTTCGCGTTTTAATAAACATTCATCAATACTTGTTATCAATTCCGTTTCAATTCTTCCATCCTGCAACTAACATCTTTGCCCGAAAAGGCAATGCCTAGCAAAATTACTTTACCGGTGTATTTATTGTAATAACGGCGTTCGTGAATTTGCGCGATGGCTTCGTTGAGCAATATATTCGTCTTTTTTTCGGCATGATATTTAATTTCGGCAATCACGGTTACGTTTGATTGTTCCCAAACGATGTCGGCACGTCCGCGATTGTTATGCGTTTCGCCGTGTATTTTGAAACCGAGAAGCCGCATCCATATCAACATCATCGTGTGGTAATAGGATTCGTTGGTGCCGTGAAGTTCATACGGAACAGTGGCGATCATCGCTTCGAGACTAACAGCAAAACCGGCTTCGTCGCCCTCCGTTATCTGCCGAGCCATCGTCAGGCGGAGATCGTCAACCCATTCGAGGGAAGAATATTTGCCGTAAGCCCGCAACAAATGCGTCATGAAACCTTCATTCACTTCCGAATTAGGAATGCCAAGCGTATAACG
>JAIRWK010000331.1 GCA_031268995.1 Planctomycetaceae bacterium | reverse complement strand
ATTTCAATTTCCATTCGCCGCCAACAACTTCTTCTGCCGACGTTTCGTCGTACTCAACCTCCGTCTTCACATCGTCAATTGTCTCCGTACCGCTGGTATTTGATTCGCTGATTTTAACGCCGTCTTGATTTTTGTACGTTAAATTATGGATGAACGTTCCGTTGCCGTTTCGTATCGTTTCGGAATCCTAGTGCCAATTACTTTCAGAACTGCCGCTCACAAGTGTTTCATTGCCCGCCGCGTCAATATTAGTCGTATAATTCGCCTCAAAAGATGATGTAGTATGAAACTCTTCCGTAATCGTACCGGTTAAACTTTTACTGGATTCAGTTGTCAATGTCCCTGCTGAATTGTCGGACAAATTACAACTTGCCGACACCGACAAGTCCGGCTCACTCTCCCAAAATGTACCGCTGTAAGGACTCTTCCCAAAATTGAACATACCAACACCAACGTACTGCATATCTGATGACAGTAATTGAAATTGGTTTTCAAATTTCGGGATGAACAATTTCATGTATGTCTTGTTTTAAATTCTGTCTTTTTTGGAATGATCAAGGTGAGGTGAAAACTTTATTTTAATACTTTGTCATTTTTTATCGTTTATTCTTTGTCCATTATGAACACCACCAATGTATAAAATGATTATATCTTCCTAGTGAATCTTGACACTTAAGTTCAAAATAAAAAGTAGTTACTCCTAAAATATGTTCAAGAAACTTATGAATTAGTATGGATAAATCATTACAGCTTAATTGTACACTAACTACAGTAAGATCATCAATATTAAAATCTATTGTACTGATAAAATTTTTTCCTTTTTGTCTGTTTTGTTTATTTGTTTCCTTTTTCCTTAATACCAACTTATTTGTGCCGGAGGTGTTATTAACAACAATTTTATCTGTTAGGGCTTCATTAAGTGCCATAATGCTCACAACAAACAGATATAAGCAATCCATGTGTAACTCTACACAATAAGCCAAATTACCATCTATTAATTCCGGTAACAAGGTACTTTCGAATTCACTACTAACCCTACGTTCCGTCATTAGAATATATTTGGAGTATCGGAAATGAAAACTATTCAAAATAATACACCGTTACCAGTACGAGCAATTGGCTATACTCAAGCTGTTTTAAAATCCCCGAAGCTGGACACGCAATCGTAACATCGCGAAGCGGTTGTTCAGGGGCAAAGCCTACCGCCCATACTGGCTTCGGTATACAGCTTCGCGCTACTACACTTACGTATCCAGTTACGTGAATTTCCAAATAGCTTGAGTGTGACGGGCAAAAAAATATACTAAAAGGTCTAAAAACATGCTCTTTATTACTTTAGATCGGTTATTTTTTGTGATGTGGATTTTTTTCGGCGGCTAGAGTACATAGTTCATCCTTGTACTTCATTCATTCCGAACTATTCCAGTATATGCATTGACCGTACGTGCCTTGAATATTTTCACATTGTTGATCAAAGTGATCAAACTCATAATTTTTAGTTTGTAAAATCTTTTCAAGAAACAGGTAAATTAATATTGATAAGTCATTACTACTCATCTGCACTTCAACTATAGAGAGATCCTCGGGATCAAAATCTACTATGCTGGAAAAATCCTCCCTGTTCTCTTTATATGGCAATCTTTTTCTACTTTTATTTTTTTTGCTTAATATCAATTTACTTTTTATCTTAGTATCATAAATAATAATTCTATTCATCAAATTATCCTGCAATGACTGAAGACCGATAACGAATGATATTAAACAACTTGAGACCAAATTCACACCATAACTTAACTTGTTACTATCAGAAACTTCCGGTAACAACATGCCATTAAATTTGTGGTATATGTTTTTTTCTGTCATTGCCCTCTTCCTCGTTTAAAATACAAATGCAAATTTGTAAGAACATTTCCATCTTGATCAAGTTTTTCCAGATGTACATGTTTTTGGGTAATATCATCAGGCTTTGCTCGAAACTGCCACACATTGTCACGGCTACGAAATTTATTGTCTGGAAGTTTAACAGGTTTTTTTCCCAGACGCTGCATCGCAAAATTCCTGGCTTCGCCTTCCGTATTAAACTGTGTACTCCTTTGGATTGTTTTTCCCTTTTGCGGTTTATCTACGGGGAAACTTTTCGAATAATTTTGTGTGTTGGCATTATGCACCAATACAACACTCGCACCGTTTTGGAACGCTTCAAGATTAGCGATTACGAAGTAATTGTGATTGCCCTCGACGGTGAAGTTATAAACAGTGATTCCTTCTGGAAAATCTTTGCGTTGTGTTTCAGCTAGTGTTGTTAATTCATTGTTGGCTCCGAGAAAAATATCGCCGACTTTTAGGTCTTTGGCTTCAACATAATAACCATTACCAGCTACCGTGACATCTTCGTGTTGTAATATTGTGCCGTTTTCTTCAACTGTTTCACGTGCTACTCTTGATAAATCTGGTTTATCAGTTACTACCCAGAATGGGTGGGAATCGGTTGTCTCAAACGTTTGAGTAAGATTATTTTTGCCAACTGTTGTTAAATAACGTAAGTGATCAGATATTCTTTCAAACGT
>JAIRWK010000233.1 GCA_031268995.1 Planctomycetaceae bacterium | reverse complement strand
GGATTGTCAGGATATAATAAAAAATCCTGTCTATCCTGTCAATCCTGTCAAAAAAATAAAAACTGAATTTCATCGTGCGATGATTCTAATTCTTCTGCCAACAATTGACAAGAGTTTTTTTCCCTTCCGCAGGCTTTCCAGCGGCACTTGATCGGAGTTTTTTCCCTTCCGCAGGCTTTCCAGTGGCACTTGATCGGAGTTTTCTGTCTTCCGCAGACTTTCCAGTGGCACTTGATCGGAGTTTTCTGTCTTCCGCAGACTTTCCAGTGGCACTTGATCGGAGTTTTCCGTCTTCCGCAGGCTTTCCAGTGGCACTTGATCGGAGTTTTTTCCCTTCCGCAGGCTTACCAGTGGCACTTGATCGGAGTTTTCTGTCTTCCGCAGGCTTACCAGCGGCACTTGATCGGGGGATTTAAAACGCGAAAGACGCGAATGTTTCGCGAAAGAACGCGAAATTCTGGTTTTGCGCTCTTTCGCGCTTTTTCGCGGAACTTTCGCGTCTTTCGCGTTTTAAAAATTGCTTCGTGAACGGTTGTTTTTAAATTCCAAAAAACACTATCGGTGAGTTGATGTATCAAAAATTAGCACGCAGACGACGTAGATTTTGGAGGATATTCGCAAGATTAGAAAACAAAACTCGATCCGCGACTATCTTTAAGAATCGGCGTTATGTCGTAGCCGGTAAGGCGATAGGCTTCGCCCTTGAACAACCGCTTCACGTTGTTGCGCTTGCCTAACGCTCTGCGTTGCAAGTTTGCCGCAGCTTCAGGAATTTTAAAACAGCTTGAGTATATTTGCGTGCTGATTTTTTAAAATGATTTTTTGGGAGTTCTCTGTAATAATGAATTACTTTTGATCTTGAATGGTTACGGCGTATTGACAGGTTGGGGTGAAGTTATATACTGCTCGTGTTGTGAATTTCGGCGGTCTCAAAACGTAAAGCTTGTTTTCCAATAAACAAAACGGGCAACGGTTGACAGAATTCAAAACGCAAACAATTCAGAATATGATTTAAAACTCAAAATACACAGGAGATTGTAAATGGCGAAAGTTCCTATTGATGTGTACAAAACATGGTTGAAAATAGAAGCACCAAACCGACCCCTCAATTTTTACCAACTTTTAAGATTAGAACGGTTTGAAGACAACGCGGAAAAGATTCGTAAAAATTATCGCGTGTTAAATGCGCATGTTCGTAAATTTGCGTCGGGCGATTATATCGAGGAATCTCAAAGATTGCTCAACGAACTCGCAAAAGCAATGCTTTGTCTCACCGATGCGGCGCGTAAACTTGAGTATGATATTTCATTGGGTCGTAAGGTTGACACGGCGAAGGTGCGGCGGTCGTTGGAATCAATTCTTGTTACAAATAATATTGTCCCGTCTGATCGAATGAAGCAAGTCAAAAGTTACGCGGATTCGCTTGGTATTGATTTGCAAGAGGCAGTATTGCAACAACGGTTGGGGACGCAAGAGATGGTAATGCTTGCGTATGCGGAGTCGATTGGTTTACCGTTTGTGAGTATTGAGGAGGTTGGAGTTGACGAGGATATTGCGGCTCAAATCAATCCGAATACCGCAAGACATCATTCGTTTGTCCCGCTCATGATAGATCGAGGACAACTTCTATTAGCATCGCCAAAACCAGTCAACCCCGACGTGGAAGAAGAATTGCGAATGATATTTGAAATGCCGGTACGCAGTACAATTTGTACGCCAGCGGAAGTTGTTCCTGCAATTGCGAAATATTACCCGCGTGATGCTGTGCAACTTGTCCGCAAAAAAGATGGAACCAAAACCGCATCCACTTCAACCACACAAAAATCCACCGCAACAAAGATAACAAGAGAAGAACCCGCCGCGCCAATGTCAGACGAAGACAAGAAAAAACGCTTCCAAACTGCGCTTATTGTTTTCAATCTTACGGTGATGTTGGTTTGTATGACTCTTGTTACGACGAATGTCCCGCCGTTGTCACGCAACGTAACTTTGCAATTTATAGTCGATGGTTCAATTGGTGTGGTTATTGGTTTGGTTACGGGATTTATTGCGTGGAATAAGATGACAAAATAAAATACCGAAGCCAATATACGCAACAAATCACGTATCTTTATTTTTTTGTGTACATTTAACTTTGTAATTTGGGGGATTAGGGATGCCGGAGTATCGTTATGTTGCCCGCAATGAAATAGGGGCGAAGGTTGATGGCACATTGGATGCTGCCAACGAAGCTGAAGCGGCGGCGATGCTTTCGACTGGCGGTTTGTTTCCGCTTTCGATTGCTCCGGTAATGCAACAAGTCGTAACCGGCAGAGTTCGTCGTGTTAGCGGCGAACTTCTTGCGGCGTTCTATGCGCAACTTGCAGATCTTTTACATGGCGGCGTTCCGTTATTGCGTTCTTTGAAAATTTTACAAGACCAGACATCTAATACGAATTTTAAGTTTGTTTTGGACAATGTGTATCGTCGGGTTGAATCTGGGGAAACGCTTGCGGAGGCGATGGCGCGTTATCAAATTGTGTTTGGCGAGATGGGTATTCAGATGGTTCGTGCGGGCAGTGAAGGCGGATTTCTTGAGGAATCGTTGAGTCATGTGGCGGCGCACACGGCGGCGCAAGATGATTTACGCGGTCGAATTATCGGTGCGCTTGTTTATCCGGTAATTTTATTTGTTTTTTTCGTGTTTGTGGTAACAATAGTGATGGTTTTTATTGTTCCGAATTTTTCAGGTCTTTTTTCGGATTTGCGTAATCGTGGCGAGTTGCCGCAGATGACGGAGTGGTTATTATTTTTCTCGGAGCGGACAAAATATATTTTGGCGGTGTTGGCGGTGATAATTTTTGCGGTAACGGTTTGGTATCGGACTTGGGGTATAACAGACCGGGGGCAATTATTTTTTGACGGGTTGAAGTTGCGGTTTCCGGTTGCGGGCAAGGTTTATGAGGGATTTGCAATTTCGCGTTTTTGTCATGTGCTTGGTACGTTATTGAAAAACGGGGTTCCGATAGTCAAATCGCTTGAAATTGCAGGCGACGCAATCGGTAACCGCGTACTCCTAAACGCAATTCAAATGGTATCCGAAAAAATCAGCAGCGGTGCAAGATTAGCTGTACCGTTAGCGGAATCGGGTTGTTTTCCGATTTCGTTGACGGAGATGATTGCGATTGCGGAGGAGTCGAACACGCTCGATTCAGTGTTGATTTCCGCGTCGGTAGCATTGGAAAAACGCAATTGGCGTGCGCTTGATTTGGCGGTGAAATTTATTGAGCCGATAATGTTAATTTTGCTTGGCGTTGTTGTCTTATTCCTTGTCCTCGCCCTAATGTTGCCGGTTTTCAACATGGCACAAGTATAAATGTAAAATGTATTCGATCCGATATAAAAAACTTCGTGCGACTTCCTCACCTTAGCGGAGAAAAAAACTTCCGCACAAAATCAGTTTGATGTTGTCTAATGAATCTACTTGAAAATTCCTGAAGCTGAACACGCAAGCGCAACAACGTGAAACGGTTGTTCAGGGGCAAAGCCTATCGCCCTACCGGCTACGGTACATAGAAAATTAAATTTATACTAAAGCTGTTTTAAAGTTCCTGAAGCTGGACACGCAAGCGTAGCATCGCGAAACGGTTGTTCAAGGGCGAAGCCTATCGCCTTACTGGCTACGGTATACCTATCCAAATTAAAATCCTATTTAATACTGTCAAAAAATGTCCGGTGCAAAATTTTTAACAGATAAGACAAAATCGCTCAGTAAAGGCGATGGTCCTAGATCGCTTGTCGCAACATCGCTTCACTCTGCGGCGAACAATTTGCAGGTTTGTTGGGAGATAGATGAGTGGAGTAGATGGCGGCAAGAGGCTTCGGAAATTAAGCGTTATGTGTTGTCGAATTTGGATATTTTGCTTGGGCAATTTATTGACAAACTTGAGTCCAAAGGTGTCAAAGTAATTTGCGCGAAAGATGCTGAAGAAGCGAACAATGAAATCTTGGCGATAATCAAACGTCATAACGCGAAACTTGCGGTCAAAGGCAAGTCGATGGTCAGTGAGGAGATCGAGCTTAATCATTTTCTTGGCGAGCGTGGTATTACGTCGTATGAGACGGATCTTGGCGAGTTTATTGTGCAACTTGCGGGTACACGTCCTTCGCATATTGTTACGCCGGCGTTGCATCTTTCGGCGAAGGAGATCGGCAAATTATTCGAGGACAAACTCGGCGAACACAATTCGGCAGGACATGAAGAATTGACGCAAATAGCGCGTCGGCAGTTGCGGTCAAAATTTATTGAGTCGGAGATAGGTTTTTCGGGTGTGAATTTTGGAGTTGCGGAGACCGGCACGCTTTGTATTTGCGAGAACGAGGGCAATATTGGTTTATCAACATCTTCGCCCAAAGTTCATATTGCAATGATGGGCATTGAAAAACTGATACCGCGATTGGATGATATACCGCTTTTTTTGAACATGCTTGCGAGGATGGGTACGGGGCAGAAGTTGACGACGTACACGCATTTGGTGAATGCGCCGGCGGAGGGTACGGAGTTATATGTGGTGCTTGTTGACAATGGGCGAACGCGGGCGTTGGGCGATGTGGAATTTAGGGAGATATTGAAGTGTATGCGTTGTGGGCTTTGCATGAACAATTGTCCGGTATTTCGGCAAGTCGGAGGTTGGGCTTATGGTTGGATTTATCCGGGACCTCTTGGGATAGTTTTAACGCCGGAGTTATTGGGAATTGAGACTGCGTGGGAGTTACCTTTTGCGTGTTCGTTGTGCGGAGCGTGCGGTGCAATTTGTCCGGCAAAAATCGATCTAAACCACTTAATACTACGACAACGGCGACGGGCAATCGAAAAAAATACACACGGTCGCAAACTCACCGAAACAATAATGTGGAAGTTGTTCGCTATCGGCGCAAGCAATAAATACATATTCAAAACAATGATGTTTTTTGTAAGAATGGGAATCCGGTTTGCCCCATTCTTGCCATTCAAATTCGGCAAACTCAAAGCATGGACAGACGGACGAGATTTGCCAAAACCCAAAAAATTTTTGTAGAGATTTTAAACACGAAAGACACGAAAAATACGAAAAGGGAGGAGTTTTGGAAACCGAGAAGGTGGCGAAGGCGAAAAAGAGTGAAGCCAAAATATTGTCTGTTTCTTGCGATTTAGAATGATGTGATGTATATTTTGCGTCGTCGTTACCAAGAGTTTATTCCTGAGGCATCGCCTTGAAATAAAATTACCATTAATACCCTAAAGTTAAGAAGAACCACCCCTAACCCCCATAGGTATTAAGTTAAGGGTTTAATCTCTTTATTTTTTTGGGGGGTTGTGTTTATTTTTTGTTGAGATTTTGTTTTTCTTTTTTTGTAACTATTCAGTCGCCCTGATTTTTTTTGACATTTGTTATTGACATGGTTTTCTGAATTTATTATTCTTTTGTGATGGATCGAGCGGATTTTGGTAACATTTCGGAAGCGGAGTTAATT
>JAIRWK010000221.1 GCA_031268995.1 Planctomycetaceae bacterium | reverse complement strand
GTCAAGTAAAAATCATAAACTGACCAAAGAGGAAAAGGCATATAATAAAGAGCTTGCTGGGAGGCGTGTAGTGATTGAACATATCAATGCCAAAATAAAAACATTCAAGAGCATGGCATCCTTACCGGGGACATTGCTGTAACAGACATTCACTAAGAATGACCTTGATTTGTGGTATTATAGACTATGACAGACCGATTTAGAACGTTATTAAACAAGTCTATTAGGCAAATTGTTTCACGGTTCATATCGGATCACTTCTCCATCGGAATAAATTTGGACAATTTCTTTTAATTTTTCAACAGACAATACGTTTGTTTTGGGGATGTGAATGGTTTTGCCGCCCTCACAAGGTTCAGCATCTGTTAGAATAATCCAGTACGAACATTTGCGCAAAACAAGCTGATCTTCGGTGAGCGTGAGCCATTCATCTATATTTTGGGGCAGGCAAAATAAAACAAACAAAAGCGGTACATAAGAGCGTAGTGTATATTTTTATATTGATCGGCAGTTAAGTAAAAACCGTATCTTTCGTACTGATTGACGGATAGTTGTTCTCGTGTTGATTTTAATTGCACATTAATAGTTATGGAGTTACTCGATCACTCAAAAAATTATCTCATTTTTGAGAAAAACAAACAAAATGTTTATACCTTATTACAAGCCGTTGCACGCCCGAATTTCCCGACCACCACTGTTTGGGGGAGTTATTTTGGGGTGGTGTTTTAATCTTCTTCGATGATTGGTCTGAAACCGACGTTGTGGATTTTTTGATAGGGTTCGTAAGGGAGACGGACGGCAGAGCCGATTACTTTAGGACGGTCAGAATGAGAACCGCCGCGAACTACCTTTTTACTCGTCAAGTTGTTGTCATTGCGTCCGTCGCTTTCGTTGTAGGGATAAGAGGCGTAATTCGTGCGCGTCCACTCCCAAACATTGCCTATAGTGTCGTAAAGTCCCCATGCGTTTGGGTTGTATTGTTTGACGTAATCGACGGTGAACCATTTGTCGGTGAAACGGTCGTCCCGCAAGGGGAAAAGATTGCCGACGGGGAAATAACGGCGATGTTTGATCAACGAACTACCGGCTTGCGCCATGAAATTTGCGGGGCGTTGGCGGTCAACTCCATCCCATTCTCTGCCTTCGTGCGTTTGGAATGTTTTGCGTAAACCGGCATCGGCGAGGTTGGCATCATAGGAGAAGTCGGCGAAACGATGTCCAAAATAAAATGCTTGATCTGTTCCCGCACGTGTTGCCCATTCCCATTGGGCTTCGGTTGGCAGCGTAACTTTTTTTCCGGTTTTTTTGGACAACCATTCGCAGAATTGCATCGCCTCCCGCCAACTGACACGGGCAACCGGTTGGTCGGGATGGTTGGCAATATAACCTGGTGAAATGTGATCGAAACCGTGTTCGCCTTCATAACCCGTATCGTGTTCCGCGTCGAACTGGGCGTATTGTCTGTTGGTGATTTCGGTCTCGCAAATCCAGAACGGCTTCTCTATTCTAACCGCCGCGCGAGGTCTTTCGTCTCCGAATCCGTCAACAGAACCCATCACAAATTCCCCCGCAGGGATTCTCTTGAAAACCAAATAACTAGCCTCGTTAAACATAGATTGCGGGTAAAACACTACTGATAATGTTGTATTCCCAACACTCACGCGAGTTCCTGTATTTGCCGCCGGATTCGATACAGGAAACTTCAAGTCATTGATACACCACTGTTCGCCATTGACTTTTGCGTCATTTTGTCTTTTTTTTGCTTCTGTGTATTTGAATGGGAAGTTTTGGGCTTTGACGTTATCGCCGATTGGTTTTGGCAACACGCCGATTGAGGCGTGAAAAAATCTTGAGCCGTCGTCGGCGTGTTTTAAGAGTTCTTTGATCTTGTTCGGCGGGACAACTTGGGCGGGTGTGAGTGCAACTATTTGATCTTGGTTTTTGTCAATTTGTTTTTTATTTTGGGCAATATTTCTAAATTCTTGTTCGGGGTTATCGTCGAGGTTTGCGTAGAGTTTTTGCAGTTCAAGCCGGCGGGCTTCGTTTTTTGGCGAATTCCAACTGCCGCGATACGGGGCATTCAAATCTATCCACGTATAAAGCCGATCCCACGCCTCATGATCAAGATTGACCCCATAATGACCGCGCCGCAATCGTTGAATTAGTTCGCTTGTACTTGCGTGAAATTCCATTGGTTTTTTGGTTGCGATATTGTTTTCCGTGCCGGCGCGGCGGACAAAAGGATTCAGCGAATTATATGCCTGATCTTGTTGCCAAGTTCCGTTGCCGTTGGGGGTCAATGACAGGATGCCGGTTTCTTTTTTGTTCGTATCGTTATGACAACCGACACAATATTTATCAAGAACGGGTTGTACTTCATTTCGGAAGGCGAACGGTCGCGGGCTGCCGTACCAATATTTGAGGTTTTGCGGCGGCTTGCGTGCTGCGATTGTATTTTTCGCGGGGGCAACCTCGTTTGTATTTTCATGGCAACCAATACACGAAACATTTTCATTCGGCATCACGGTTGTCCAACTCTGCATAATTTGGATTGCCGCGCCTTGTTCATCGAGGACTTGGATTGACAAGGGCGTGTTTGCGGGGACTTTGAACCATGCGGAGCCGTCCGCCTCTACCGGCACGGTGCCGATTATACGTTTAACATCATAGCCGGAATATTCGCCGATAGCTGTGTAGTTGCCCGTCCGCCAGTAAGCAAAATGATACGAAAAAATCCGCAACGACTTCGCCTTACCGCGAGGAATCCCCAACAACCCGCGACCATGATAAACATCCGCAATAAACATCGTACCCTCAGGCGAATTTTTGACAACAGAATCAGCGGACTTTGCCAAAGACGGACTGGTTTTGGCAAGATCAGCAGCAGAATTGACAGAGGGAACATTGGCGGCAAAAGCAGTCGGCGGATTTGTTATCAGAGTTGGGTTTTCGGCAATAGTTTGCGTGTTATTTTTTTCAATCGTGTTGGTCAAATCGGGGATTATGTTTGGGCGATTCCTTTTGATTAGCGGAACGGGTTCAAACAGTCCGGCATCGGGCAAATCGTGAAGTTTGACCATGTTATCGAACTTGTCCACAAGCCAAATTCCCCACGTGCCTTTGTGATCAAGCTGCATAGTTGTCAAGAAATATTTTTCGTTTAGCGGAAAAGGAAAGGCGAAAGTATATTTGCAATCGCCGCCTTGATTATCGTAAACGTTTCCTATTACGTCGCGGTTCCAGCCCGGAATCTCTTGCACGCAACCGGTAACTTCCTTTGGATAAACTCGCGGATAAATATCGCTGTGCGTACCGGGTTTGCCCCATTCTTTTGATTGCGGATCGTGTCTGAACGGATAATGCGTGCCAAGACTCGGATCAACTAACATAAGCCGCCCCGACTCCGGCAAAGAATGATGCCCGCTCACAACACCCAACACCATACTCGGATGATTCAATACCGGACGCGCATGTTTGAACGCGGTTGGGAAAAACGCGCCGCTGCCCCAAAGAGCTTTTTGTTGCCGACCGTCGGGACACATCGTGAACAGCATTCGGTCAAAATAATGCGGCGTCTCCGTGTACTGCCAACGAAGATACATCACCCGACCATCATTCAAAAGCCGCGGATGCCAACCGCTGTCTTGCTCAAAAGTAAGTTGACGGGCAACCTTATTGCCGACATCAACCCGATAAAGCGAAGCAACCTTCTCAACCCCCGCCACACAAGGTACGCCTTGCATACCCGCAGTTGAAAAACTTAAAATCTTGCCCTCCTCCGCCAAATAACAACCGTCAAACCATTGCACATCATCTTGATCACCCGGCGTAAGCTCACGCAACCCCCGCCCGTCAACACCAACCTCAAATAAACCCCAATTACCCTTCGCATTGATCGACGCAAACATAAACTTTTGCCCGTCAAAATGCAAATCCAGATCGCGAATTATTGCCGTGTCAGCGTGTTTGTAAACAGGAGTAAGCTTCGGCGAAGTACGGAGATTGCTGAGCATCATCACCTCGTTGTCCCAACCCTTACGCGGAATCGTGTCATTCGTATAAGCATTCAAAAGCGTAAAACCAACACTATTTCGTTGCGGTTTACGCCTGACACAAAGAATATTGTCAAAATCAAGAATAGGATTCGATAACGCCGCCTCCCGAATCAACCTCTCAAGCTCTTCAGCATTCGGATTACTTTTAATTTGGTCAATTCGTTGGAGAAACTCGGCACCGCGCGGATACTTCTCCCCATACGTCTCCGCCAAATCATTGACCAAACGCTCCGCCGACTCAATCGTATTCACCGGAATAACACCATTGTCATAAGCACACAACACACCAATAAAATTAAAATACACACAAAATAAAATAATAAACCTTCTCATATATATAGTCATTTTGTTAAAGGATTGATAGATGAAAGAAAAAATGTAACTATTCAGCCGAATGATTTAATTTTTTTATTTTACCGCGAAACACACGAAATTTACGCGGAAAGACGCGAAACTAAATTATTCGCTACCTTTCGTACACTTTTAGCGTATTTCGCGTTAAAATAAAAAAATAAAAATAAAACGACTGAATAGTTACGAAAAAACAACAAGGAATTTTTATCAACCACAGAGAACACAGAACTCACAGAGATAAATTCTTATTTACAAAATAAACAAAAAAATCTTCAATTCTTTCGTAAATAAAAATTTATCTCTGTGTTCTTTGTGTTCTCTGTGGTTATTTAAAATCAATTGAATAGTTACAAACAAATTTCACAGCAACTTCGATATACACTTAAAACTTACCGCTCACATTTCAATATTCGCGTATTGAG
>JAIRWK010000219.1 GCA_031268995.1 Planctomycetaceae bacterium | reverse complement strand
GGGAGGCGTGTGGTGATTGAACATATCAATGCCAAAATAAAAACATTCAAGAGCATGGCATATACTTACCGGGGACACTGCTGTAACCGACATTCACTAAGAATGACCTTAATTGGTGGTATTATAAACTATGATAGAACCGTTTAGTGTGTTATTAAACAAGTCTATTGAGATTGTTATTTTGTGAGGGTGGTGTACAGAGTTGTGATTTTAGGATACTTAAAAAATTATTAAAATTAACGTGCCATGTTGTTGCCAGCGGGTCAACTCGCGGTTTGCGAAAACGAATTGATCTTGCAAGACGGATTTATAATACGGAATCGGTTTATGCGATTCGTGACCGTGATTTTCCCGAAAAATGGACAGGAGTATCTCAAGAAGTTTTGGATTGGATTACGCCTGACCATTTGGGAGTTTTAAAACAGTGGGGTTGGATATGGGCAAGACGTGAAATTGAAAATTATCTTATTGATCCGATAATTGTTCAGAAATCTCTTGAGGTTCACGTTTGCCAAAAAAACTTCGATATTGGTTTTTTCAATTTAGATGACTATATGTTTGCTGTTAATTCCGCCAGAGATTCGATAATGATATATCAAGCGGCGAGAATTGCATTAACGCAAGCGGGAAAGCCATATTATTTGCATACCAATTGGGGCAAAACAAGGGGAAAATATAATTATCGCTTTCCGCAAAAGCGAGACATGTTATCATGCGAACAAGAAATAAAAAAATTGTTTCAAAATCGCGATCAACAAATTATTACCATAAATGAAATACTTGAAAAATTTCACCAGATTTTTGAGGAAGAGTGTTCTTTGGGCAAACCGCGTTACAATGATTATCTGTACGCATTTTCTGGAAAAGATATTCTGTGGGCGATGGAAGAATGGTTTTCAAAAACAAAATTTCAAAACAATACCACTTTTCAAAAAATTATTTTAACAGGGATCGAAAATTCGCGAGAAGATATTACAGCGTGGTGCAATGAATGGATATCATTATCACAAAAAATAAAAAATTCCTAATTTGTGTACGATAATTTTAAATGAGTATCCGTTCACAGGTGTTATACTGATGCCGGTATGGACGGCAGGCTTCTTATACCTTATTGAATGCCCTCGCGTGCCCGAATTTCTCGACCACCGCTGTAAGAGTTTTTTTAGGTGATTTTATTTATTTGTTGACAGTGGGATGTTGTAATAGTGGTTATTAGATTTATATTGTTGTGGGTCGTTTGTATTTTGAACTTTTTCGGCTTTTGTTTGGCAGTTTATTTTTATTGGTGGTGTGTTTTGGTAATTTTTAATTTTTACGTGTGGAAATTTTATGGGTACGAATTTAGAAACGGACAATGTTAAGGTTGGATTATTTGGGATAGGGTTGGATACTTATTGGCGGCAGTTTGGTGATTTGCGTGAGCGTTTGGTTGGGTATCAGGATGTTATTGCGAAGAAGATTGAATTATCTGGGGTGGATGTTGTCAACGTTGGTCTTGTTGACAACCCGATTTCTGCAAACGAAGCGGCAAAAAAATTCAAACAGGAAGATGTTAGTTTGATTTTTCTCTACGTCTCAACCTATGCCCTCTCCTCAACCGTTTTGCCGGTCGTGCAAAAAACTAATGCACCTGTTGTCGTGCTAAACTTGCAACCAGTCAAAGCCATCAATTACGCAAAATTTAACTCGCTTGGCGACCGTACCAAAATGACCGGCGAATGGTTAGCTCATTGTCAAGCGTGCAGCGTTCCCGAAATTGCCAACGTTTTTTTGCGGTCTGGAATCAAATTTCATCAGATTACGGGTGTTTTGTATGAAGACCCGATTGCGTGGGGCGAGATTGATTCGTGGTTGCGGGCGACGAGGGTTGCCCAAACTCTAAAATCTTGTCGGATCGGGCTTTTGGGACATTATTACAATGGAATGCTTGACATTTATTCTGATTTAACGAGGTTGTCCGGACAATTCGGTGTGCATTTTGAGATTCTGGAAATGTGCGAATTGTTGGATAATTTGGGCAAGGTATCAACTGAAGATTTGGACAAAAAGGTTCGAGAAATTCACGATATATTCGATGTGCAATCAGATTGTCCAAATGAAGAAATTCGGCGTGCTGCGAAAACGTCGGCTGCGCTTGACGGGTTGATCAAGCAACATGATCTTGGTGCGATGGCGTATTTTTACAACGGCACCGGCGATGAAAATTATGTGAATTTGATTGCGTCTGTGATTGTCGGCAACTCGATTCTCACAAGTACGGGCGTTCCTGTTGCGGGCGAGTACGAGGTGAAAAATGTGTTGGCGATGAAGATATTGGATTCTTTGGGAGTGGGCGGTTCGTTTACGGAATTTTATGCGATGGATTTCGATGACGATGTGGTGCTGATGGGTCATGACGGTCCGGGACACATGACGATTGCGCAAGGAAAAACAAAACTCAAACCGCTAAAAGTTTTTCACGGCAAGGTCGGGCAAGGTTTGAGTGTTGAGATGACGGTTCGGCATGGTGCGGTTACGCTTTTATCGGTTATTGATTCGTTGGACGGTAACGCGGCGTTTTTGATTGCGGAGGGCGAATCGGTTGCGGGTCAAATTTTAGAAATCGGAAATACAAATAGCCGTTATAAATTTCCAATCGGCGCACGCGGTTTTATTGATGCGTGGTGTAGTCATGGTCCCGCGCATCATTGTGCAATTGGGATCGGTCATGTTGCGTCCGAACTTGAAAAACTTGCAAAATTATTGGGCATCAAAGCAATAAAAGTTTGCTAGTATGACGAATATTAGCACGCAGATGACGCAGATTTTAAAATGCGTATGTTGTGGTTTAGTCTAAAGTTCCCTCGAGGAGCATTCCATCGATTTGTATTGTTGTTATGGCTTTTATTTTTAGTGCGTCAATGTATTGCAACAATGATTTGATGACGAGTTGTCGTTGTGAGTATAGGTCGTGGTATGTCATTTTGCCATCGCAATAATTTTCGCCGATTTGCCGCAACGCTTCAAACGAATCTGGGATGATGGATTTTTCGTAAGCCTGAATCAATTCGCATGCGCTATCGTATTTGTAAAAAATATCGGATAATTTTTTGTGGAATGACAACGTAACTCTATCCAATTCCTGATTGGCGATTGCGACTTCTGCACCGGCTTTTATGATATTTCCCTGATTTTTATCATAGATTTGCAATGGAACGGAGATACCGACGAATGGCGTAGTTGTTTTTGCCGGAACATCGCGAGCGAGTGAAAAAGTTGCGGCGACGTTTGGGGTTTGTTCGGCTTTTTCGCGTGCTAGTTGTGTTCTTGCTTGTGCGATTTTTAGTTTCAGCAATTCTAATTGTGGGCTTGTATTTTGAAATTGTGTCCAAGTTGATTGCCAGTTGCGTCTTGGGGTGCGATCAATCAGTGAACCGCGAACGGGTTGATATGGCAAGTGAGTTTTACCGATAATCGAAATGATATTTTGCCATTTTGCTATTTTATTATTTTCAGCTTGTCGGCGATGTAATGCCGATTCGTTCAATTCTGTACGAAAATGTAAAACGTCAAGTGATCTAGTTTTATTATCTTTTTGCAATTCCTGAGCAACTTTCAAAAGGTCTGTGCTAATTTCATACGCGAATTCTTCAACCTTCCATATCAAAATCGCGTGAATCATTTCGTTGTGTGCAATTGATAAATCGTTGCGCAATTTAATATATTCCATTGAGTATTCTTTTCGTGCGGTTGTTATGTTGTATGATGCGATTGAGCGGTCAAATTTTTTCTTTTTTGCTGTGATGATTTCTTGTGTTATACCGAAGCCGTGTTTCCCGATTTCGCCATGTACGCCGAGGTTATCGCCTGCGTAATTTAGTCTTGGGTTGGGATATAATCCGGCTTGAATTCGTTGACCGTTTGCGTATTTAATTTGGTTTATTTTTTTGTGCAATGATGGATTAGAGGTTTGAGCAAGTTCCCACAATTCGTCGAATGAGTGACCTTCGTGTAATGTTCCGAGTTCTTCAAAAGTGGGGGTTGCGAAGGTTGCGTTTTCGAGTTCATCCCAGATTTCTTCGATATATTTTTGACCGGGAGCACGTGGAGTTGGGTGAGAGATTGGCGGCAACGGAGGCGGCGGCAACAACGCCGTTTGAGCAAAAAGCGGCAACACCAAAACAACAAAAAAACTCACCAAAATTGCCCAAATAAACACATTGAACAATTTATTATCTATAGTTTTATTCATATACCATTCTCCTGAAGTTAACACGCAATCGCCCAAAAAAACTAATTTCAGAAGATTCGAGAATGGTTATTAATAAATGTGAGATAAAAGATTGACGATTGTTTCGGCATACCTGCTAAGGTATTGCGCTATCCGCTTCCATATCGGCAATTTCAGAAATCCAAATTAACATTTTCCGTAAAAAACCAAATTTTTAACACGAAAAGGGGAGATTTTCAACGCGAAAGACGCGAATGAGCGTGAATATTTTTAGTATTATTCGCGTTCCTCATTCGCGCTTTTCGCGTTAAAATTTCCCCTTAAAAATATCCAACAAACCCGAACTGTCCGGTATGTGCCGTAGCGCGTTCGCCTAGATCAAGATCGTAGTCGGCGAATAGTATTGTGCGAATGCCGAATTGGAAATCGCCGCCGAATCCGGCGTTGAAGGTATGACGACCAAGATTTACACCTGACAAGACTCTGTTGTTACCGCTGCCGGTGATTGAGGTTCGCGAAGTGCTGTACAAATCGCCCGCAATTTGGTAACCGTATTGTAAACGTGTTCGCCAATTTCGGTAATTTGAATTGACACCGAGTCGCAAGACCGTTTGATCCATTTCACCTTTTTTGACGGTGAGCGGAACGGCATTATTTGTATTGAAACCGTCTGACCATGATTTTTGAAAGTCAATTGCAACTAGCGGTGAAACCAACATATCGTTGCGCAAATAGATTGGTTTGAACAATTCTAAACTTGCGTAAAATGAATCGCCGTTAAATTTGGTGTGTTGAGTTTGGTTTTGGCGCAACTGGTAATTTTGGCTTCCGTATCCCAAAAATGTATTGGCGTAAATTCCTAATACTTTTAATCTTGAATAAACGCCAAACGTGAAATCATCTGCTTCAATTTTACCCGTCGAGTTATAAACTCGCGGATTGCCGTAACCGAAAACTAACCCCGTCAACAAACCATCGCCGAAATATTGGTCAACACCGATCATCATTCCGCCGCGTGAGGTTTTGTATCCGAGAGCGTTGGAATCGCCGTTTGTTTCGCCGCCTTGATAGTAGCCTTCAAACCAAAATTCGTGGTTACCTTGTGTAGCGATGTTATTATCGCGTGAGTGTGTGGATTGACCGCGATACAATGTACCGGAATTCGCGTTGTAGGAACTAGTCGGCAAATTATGGATGTGGTTGAAAATGCGGAAGTATGGCTGATTCAACGGCAACTCGCGGGCATCCGCCGCAAGCTCCGGCGCAAGCAAACCCTTAACAAAATCCTCAAGTTGCTCACTAGTTGTGAACGATTGCAATTTCGCCTGCGCCGGCGCATAACCATCAAACAATTCCGCAACCCTAATCTGATTTTTACGGAAATTTTTACGATTAACGGTCATGTAATCCGCCGCCTTTTGCACGCTGCTTTGAATGCTCATTCCACCGCTGAAAGTCGGGGACAATGACACGAGCAAACTATCCACCGTGAAAACGGCTGCAAGTTTAGACTGCGTAGCAGGGTCAATGTTACCAGTTATAACGTTTGCCAAACTCCCGCTCGATACATTCGACCAATCAACGTCAATATCGCCGTCTATTTTAATGTTAGTAGCATTGATCTTATCCGCCGCAACTGTCATTTTCAAGGTAGAACTGGACTCGAGGTGAAGATTTCCGCCGACATCCAATTTACCATTTGTGATATCAACCGTGCCGGACAAATCAGCATTGCCGACGATTTTGGAATCGTTGGATAGATTTAATGTTGTACCGATTGATTGTTTGTATCTTCCGTTCCAAGTTTTCTGCAAATTCACTGTACCGCCGGTTTGACTGAACGATCCGGTTGCGGTATTATTTCCAGCCAACGTTAATATACCAGCACTCTCTTTTTTCAAACTTCCGTTACCGGTAATTGTACCGGTGAAAGTACCGGATTTAACATTAAGCGAACCTGCTGCGTTTGCGATATTGACAGTACCGCCGCCGGTGAGAGCGTTGATTTGTACTTCATTATCTCTGACGTTTGTAAATGCAGCACCGCTTGCGACATTAACATTGGCTTTGATTTCATAAGCAGCAGTGAAACTGGAATCAGGCATGACTTGAACAGTTCCGGCTTGAATGTCCAATGTTCCCGTACCAAGATCAATCAACGACGACCACTTTTGACTGGTTGCAGGAGCAGGTTTATGATTTAATGTCATTGTACCTAGACCGGTTTTAGTAAGATCAGCGGACGCACCTGTATGCGTTACATTTCCGATACTAATTTCCGTACTATCTGCAACATCAATTGTCGCTTCTCCGGTAACAGTTGTTTTCAATCCGACGGCAAATAATGGTTTCGTCGGATCGGATGTGTCTTTTGTTACTTCAATAGTACCGTTTTCTATTTTCAATTCCAGTTGAGCCGTAGAAAGATCACCGGAACTAGAATTGGCATATTCAATTTTTTGGTCAGTTGTAAAAATTCCTGCGGTATTAGCGATTTTGAGTTTACCGTCTGTGACAGAGATTGCATCCGTAGGACTAGTAAACTCCAACTCCGCTTTATCACCTATCGTAACAACAGCATTTGTACCGTTAATAGTGAGTTTATCAATACGCCCGCCGGAAAGATTTTGAGTATTGTCACTGCTGACGAGTTCGAGTTTACCTGATCCTGTAACATTGATATTACTTTTATTTGTTGGTTGTGTTGTTACGGCATTGAAAAAGGTATCTTTAACTTTCAATTCACCGGCAACATTTGTAACAGTGTCAACGCTTGCCAAAGTTGCCCGACCGCGTAAACTGTCTGTTCCCGAAAGATCGGCAACAGAATCTTCCGTAACATTCAATTCTTCCACGCCCGACAATGTAAACGCTTCACCACCATTTGTCCATGTAGTAATTCCGGCATCGATATTGACAACATCTTTGTCCACTGAACCCATTGCGATACTGGCGGCATTTGTTGAACCGTTTGTTCCGTTTTTTGCAAAAATCGATGCGCCGTCTTTAATATTGATGACGCTGTTTTTGGTACGTTGAGTGTTAATATTGTCAGTGTTTTCTGTGTAACCGCGAGTGTAAATACCGTAAGCCCAATAGGTGGAATGAGTGGTTTCCGCCGAAATCTTCTTTTTAACGTCAAGACCTTCAAGTTGTCCGGCGTGAACACCAAGTACGTAATCATTAGATATAGCCGTAATATCGCCGTTCAAAACGAGTGAACCGGCTGCGGCAGAACCAAGATCAACACTATTGCTGGTAAAAGCTCCGAGAGAAACTCCTATCGCCGTTTCATTACCAGTGCTTTCTACGGAAATCTTGTTGAGTGTTACAGTACCGGTAATTTTAGGTGCATCAGTACCAGTAGTGGTAGTATCATCTTCAATGTAGAAACCTATTGCTCTGTTCGTTGATGTTACATCAATATCGCCGATTGCAACTGTACCGGAAAGAACAATTGGATCCGTAATAAAGTCAGGGTATCCATGACTAATAAAAAATCCTGTTCCATTCCCAACAGAATTTATATCAATCGTACCAATGTTCAAATCCCCATTCCCATCAATAGACTTTACATGGAAACCGTAGGCATTACCGGCATTATCCGTCGTTTCAATGTCAATATTACCTACTGTTACATTACTCTGAATTTTATCCAAAGCAACGGCATAACTATGATACTTTGCATTGATCTCGACATCTCCTATTTCTAATACACTCGAATCAGTAACATCACCTGCCAAAAAACCGTAGGTCTCTGTATTTGGCGATGCGTTCTCAACATCGATGTTACCGATTTTAATGTTACTATTGTTCGTCAAATCCCCTGCCGCAAATCCAACCGCCTGACCGGCACCAGTAGAATTATTTGTAACATTTATTGTTGTATCGCTAAGGTCAATTGTTGCGCTGTCTAAATCAACAAAAGTAGTTCGATTCGTTTCGACAAAGACAAAACCCAACGCACTGCCGCTAGAAGCTGTAACGGAATATGTTGAATTGCTTGCGTTGGTTGCATTAAGAGTACCGCCAAAAGCCGTATCCGAAACATAACCAAATCCCGCCGTCAATTGACCGGAACCATTGGTATTTATAACAGTAATATCCTTTGTATCGAAATCAATGTCCAGAGTATTATCATCGGTCATGATTCCGCCAACTGCCGCATAACCAACAGAACCGGTATCGATATTACTGGTTAGTTTGAAGGTATCAGTACCAGAAATGTAATTATCATTACCGCCATTATAGTAGTAAACGGAATTGTTAAGAGTTACAGAATCCTTGTGGATATAGATATTGACGTAGGGACCGCTACCCACTTGACTGACATCAATCACACCTTGCGATGTGGAGACGGTATGTTCAGTTTTTGCGTAAACTGCCGTAGTGGGCCGGGGGGGGGGGGGGGGGGGGGGGGGGGGGGGGGGGGGGGGGGGGGGGGGGGGGGGGGGGGGGGGGGG
>JAIRWK010000185.1 GCA_031268995.1 Planctomycetaceae bacterium | reverse complement strand
ACAACTGCGGTCGTATTTGAATCCGCACCAAGATCAACAAAACTCACTTCTTTAAGTGTCATTTTTCGTACAATATATATCTCACCTTCAAAAGTTCGACCATTGACTATTACTTTTTGATCTTTGGGAATGTAATCGGCTTCATGAATGGGACCGCCCATACTGATCTGCCAAGGGAAGCCGTTTTTTGCCGACAACGCTACATCTCTTGCCCACGCGGTATCGCGACTGATAACACCTTCTGCCATAAGTTCAGTCGCAACTATTGCTATTTTAGTTGTATGACCAACGCCCTGCGATGATTTATGCTCCATCCGTACCGGTATTTTTTGTACGGGAATATCTATCCCATTCATGTCAACCACAATCGGTAACGGAATTTCACGCGTTTGAACCTTACCGCCGGTATAAGCTATCAGTGTAAATTGCGGTAACACAGGTTCGCCGGACGCTTCAATGCTTTCCGGTGGACTTTGTGGTGTGTTGAACTGAATCCGTGCCGGTTCCAATGTCAGATTCGTCAGTTTCCATCTCTTCATTCTCTTTCTCCAATCTTGGTAAATTTTCTGTTGTTGGTAATCCTAATTCCAACATACGATTTCTTTCACGGGCAGCTTGCACAAGAACATCCTCCCAATCCAAACCAACTTTAGCACACTCAATTGCCAAATTTGAAATACGCGAATCGATACGGTTTGAAGCCGCCTTTGCTTCCTTGATCGGATCAACATGCTCCATTCCATCCCAAAAGAACTTAGCAACTTGCCCACAAAAATACTTACCGTTTCTCTCAAGTAAACCGTTTTTCGGCTCAATAAATAAGCCAACCCGAACAGCTTCACGGTACCATAAATCAAGAATATGATACAAAATAATTTGCTCACAATGCGTTTGCTCAACCTTGATACTTTTGAAAAACGTCTGATGGTCAAGACGACCTGATGCATAATTATGTTTGGACGAATCACCGAGTAAAATATTAACCGGTACTTGTACACAACGCCCAATTTCGCCAAGTATTTCACGTTTAAATTCAGAATAACTCGTTGCAGGTTGTTCTGATTTAATTTGACCGAGTTTCCAACCGTCCGGCATAACTGTTGCCATTCGCTTCTCAAGCGAAATTACATCAAGCGGATCGAGTGGTTGAGCTTCACCGTTAGCTGGTGCGTCAGTGTATAAAACCGCCGCAAAATCCGCCGCCGTCTCTGCCGCCGCCAATACGGCAAGCGTATAACGACGCAATTGCGCAAAAAGCGGTAACGCCGGTAAAAGTTCTGGCAAACCACGAGATTGACCAGGACGATCACGACGAAACCAATGAATCATATACTCCGCAGAAACCTTCTCATAACGACTATACAAAATAGTAGAATCACCAGGATGCTCCGTTGCAACATCATAATAAAGCGGATTACCATACTTGTCATACTCAATTCCATCAACAGTATCAACCAAAGATGGAAATGGAGATGTGATTCTGTCCGCTTCAATTGGACAAATATCAATCTCGACCGGATGTCTGACTTTCGGATTTTTAACAATAATCGCAAACGCTTCCCCGTCTGTAATTTTTGCCATCCGTAGCGTTTGAAGTTTTTCCGCAAGATGAATCGCTTCAGACCACGCAATAAATTCCGTTTCGACAACACTGTTGAATGTTTCGTCATCGGACAAAAATTGCAATCGCGGTCCCGTACCGACACATGTTATAGCAAGTGTTAAAACAAGTCCGCGAGCATAAGAGTTATTCGCCGTTTCGTATCTCGCGCGATTACGCAATGTGCGGCGAATTTCAGAGGTCATCGACCCATCCGCACTCAATCCATCCGCCATCGACCAATGACGTATATTCTCTGATGACGTTTGCGCCGCATCATATTTAAAACGTACCGGCAACGGAGACGGACGATTATTAACAAATTCTTCACTTGAAAATATTGCAGGAAATGCCCACTTTGCAAATCGTCTTATCATACACTTCCATCAGGTGAAATTTTTGTCAAATGAATTCTTATACCTTTTTGTGTTGCGCGTTTGGACAGCAAAAAACGTTCAACCGCAATTAAATCTTGTAACGAATGTTGTTCCACACTGCCCGCATCGCTTTGAACACGTTTTGGTGTTTTGGCACTCTCAAATATCGCGTCGTCAAGTGTTACTTGTCCCGCGTCATGCTCTTCGCCGCCGCTCGCGGAATCCGGAAGATGTGCAACCTCCGTATCACGTTGAAAAAATTCATTGTCCATTGTTATACTCCTGCTTTGTCTAAACGCGCAATATTATTTGACTGTTGGAAAAATTCTTTATCCAATGTTGTTTCGGAAAATAGTTGATTCAAATCGGATGATTGACTCGGACAATTCTTCACATTTAGCGGAATCCCAAATTTCATTCCGGATTGCTTGATGACAAAAACAATTTTCTGTTCACAAGTTACGTTTGTTGTATGAGTATTTTCCGTAATAGGAATTAGAATAACATTTTTGATAATTTTGCCGTTAGGAGTACCAGTCGCGTCAAGAAGTTGAACAGTTACTCTTCCGTTTGATTCTGTCTTTTTAATTACACCGACAGCAAAGGGTTGTTGACGACGCGGATGAATCAGTGCCGCAATGACCTTGATTACAGAAATCATTTTTTTTCTGTTTAACCGTTTTAATAATGATAAATCACCAATTAACACGTCAAGGTCTTGCTTGCGGAGAATATGTTCAGGTTCCGTAGGTGCCGCACGGAGGTTATATTGCGAATAAATATACATAATAGGCTGTAGACTGTAGGCTGTAGAATATTTTGTGTTACAAAAAATATTCCACTGAGATAAAAAACTTTTTCGACAACAGGCTATAGATTGATAGCAAAATACTAATCTACAGCCTATCGTCTCCAGCCTATTGCCTAAGCTGTTATAACAATACGAAGTGTCATTTCGAAAGGCAAAAGAACGTCTGGGTTTAACGTTATCGTATTTACCGTAGTTGGAGACCAACTCATTG
>JAIRWK010000163.1 GCA_031268995.1 Planctomycetaceae bacterium | reverse complement strand
AAATTCACAAGTTGCGAATTTTTGTAACGATAATTCTATCTGGACTTCTTCTAAACCTTGTCTTGGTTTTTTGGCTTTTACGCTTGTTGAACTTTTGGTAGTGATTGCGATCATTGGGGTTTTGATTGCGTTATTATTGCCGGCAATTCAAGCAGCGCGTGAAGCCGCAAGACGAATGACTTGTACGAGTCAAGTTAGACAACTCAGTCTCGCAATGCACAATTTCCACGATGCACATCAAGAATTGCCGGCAGCGAGAAAAAACTGGAATACCGCTGGTAATAACGACGGGAACTTGACGCGATTCAGTGCGATTTTCCTGCTGACCCCGTTTTTTGAGCAATCTGCGGTATATGAGCGGCTCACTCAGACGATTGCGTTGAGAAATGCTAACGACACAACGACAATGATTACTCACTCCGCCGACGAGGTTGCCAAAGGCGGAGCCACTGGCTCGCATATTCAAGGTAATGAATGTACGCCTTGGTCTTGTGGTTATTGTATTGGGTCTGGTTATTTGGAAGGCGGGGTTCTTGGTTGTCCGAGCGACCCTTCGAATCGGACAAGAACAATCGGCTCTAATAGGTCAACGAGTTATCATTTTTGTTATGGTGACTCGCCAGACCATGCTTATAGCTTTACAGATGCAACACAACCGTACAGAAACAACAGAGGAGCTTTTACCGGTCAAGTCGGTGTTGCACGAACAATTACAGGGATTGAGGATGGTACGAGTAATACGATTGTGCTTTCAGAAGTTTGTCTCACGACAAAAGAGATGCCCCAGATAGCCGGTCGTCTAATTAAGGGCGCGTTACCACCTCGCGCTGATAATGTTGATATTACCGGCTATGTCAATCCGCCAACTACCATTGCGCAACGAATCAGTAACGTACGGCTTTGCTGGGCAACTAAAACCGGCAAAACATATAATGTCGCAAATGGTATTAGTTCAACCAGCGATAGCAGAATTGATAGTGCTATGGGGCGGCGTTGGAGTGATGCGGGACCGGTTTATGTTGGTTTCTCGACTTGCTTGCCGCCAAATGGTCCGACATGTGCGCGGTCTTCGCATGATTCTGTTGTAACGGCATCAAGTTATCATGCCGGCGGAATTGTTGTTGGTTTGGGAGATGGGAGCGTGCGTTTAATCAACGAGACAATTGATAGCGGCAATCCGGCAACTGCAAACGTCGTAGAAAGCGGTGCTTCACAATTCGGCATTTGGGGAGCAATGGGAAGTATTAACGGCGGCGAAGCAAAATCGCCGTAACAATAATGACGGCAATTTAGATAAATTTCTAAATCAGGTTGATGTAGCTGTTTTCAAGCACGCAGATAACGCAGATTGGAGGAATGCTCGCAGATGTTATTTTCTGCGAAAATCTCCCAATATCCGCGCATTCTGCGTGCTTATTTAATTTATACCAGTTACAGTCTATTTCCAAATATTCATCTTGCCAAATTTGCAATTTTTTTGTATGCTATACCGACAACGACATAGTTGACCCAAGTCATAAACCATTCGCGGTGATTTTTTTGATCGTCGAGTGGTTGCGAAAAAATTATTTATGCTGAAACCTACAAACAAAAATATGTTTTGACTCACTTGAAAATTTATGCGTATTTTGTGTCCGGTTTCAGAATTTTTTAAAACGGTTTTAACACGTAAAGGACAAAGAAATGTCTAATCAATCACACGCCAATTTTTCCAATAAAAAAAACAAAATTAAAACAGAAAAAAATAGCCAACGAACAATATTAACCAACACTACACGTTACGAAAAATTTTTGTCCGAATACGACCTCTATTTACTCGGTGAAGGAACTCATTGGAAAAGTTATGAAAAATTGGGCGCACACCTCCGTGAGATCAACGGCGTTAAAGGCGTGAACTTTGCGGTGTGGGCACCAAACGCAACAAGCGTCAGCGTTATAGGCGACTTCAACCAATGGGTTACAACCGCAAACCCAATGTACAAACATATTCCTTCGGGTTTTTGGGAAGTTTTCGTTCCCAATATTGAAGAATTGTCCACTTATAAATTCGCGGTTTTTAGCGGCGATAATTGCTACGAAAAATCTGACCCATTCGCATTTTTTGCGGAAGTGCCGCCTTGTACCGCGTCGCGTGTTGTCAATCTTGACCGTTATGTTTGGCATGATTCCGAGTGGCTTGACAAACGTAAATTTTTTGACTGGCAACATAAACCAATATCGGTTTACGAAGTTCATCTTGGCTCGTGGCGGCGACCGGTTGAATCTCCGCAACATTGGTTAAATTATCGCGAGACGGCGGACGCTCTTGTAAAATATGTTCTGGAAATGGGTTATACGCATATTGAGCTTTTGCCCATCGCCGAACATCCGCTTTCTGCAAGTTGGGGTTACCAGATCATCGGCTACTTCGCAACGACGAGTCGTTACGGTTCGCCAGAAGATTTTATGTATTTTGTCGATTTGTGTCATCAAAATGGAATTGGTGTAATTGTCGATTGGGTGCCTGCGCATTTTCCGCGCGATGGTCATGGTTTGCACCAATTCGACGGCACTGCACTTTACGAACACGCCGATCCGCGTCAAGGTGAACATCGCGATTGGGGAACTTTGATCTTCAACTACGGACGAAACGAAGTGTCAAATTTTCTCATCTCCAACGCGATTTTTTGGCTGGATAAATATCACGTGGATGGTTTGCGGGTTGATGCGGTTGCGTCGATGTTATATCTCGATTATAGCCGCGAAGAGGGCGATTGGATTCCTAATGAATTCGGAGGTCGCGAAAATTTAAAAGCAATAAAATTCATTAAAACAATGAACGAACAAGTCGGCGAACAATTCCCAAATGTGCTTACAATTGCAGAGGAATCGACGGCGTGGGCAGGAGTATCGCGCCCGACTTATTGCGGCGGTTTAGGTTTTTCGCTCAAATGGAATATGGGTTGGATGAATGACACGTTGCGGTATATGCGGCATGATCCGGTTCATCGTAAGTTTCATCATGACGAGTTGACGTTTAGTTTGATTTACGCTTTTCACGAAAATTTTGTACTGCCGATTTCTCACGACGAAGTTGTTCATGGCAAAGGTTCTGTTTTAGATCAAATGTCGGGCGATTTATGGCAAAAATTCGCGAACGCGCGTTTATTGTACAGTTATATGTGGACGCATCCGGGTAAAAAATTGCATTTCATGGGGTGCGAATTTGGTCAATGGAACGAATGGAATTTCGACGAAAGTTTACAATGGCATCTGTTGCAATGGGAACCGCATCAAGGATTGCAAGCGTGTATTGCCGACTTAAATAAAATGTACAAAAATGAACCGGCGTTGTATGAATTGGATTTTGAGGGCAACGGTTTTGAGTGGATTGATTGTCATAATTGGGAATCAAGTACTTTCGCTTTCATAAGAAAAGCAAAACAATGGACAAACTTCCTCGTCGTACTTTGCAACTTCACACCCGTACCGCGAACAATGAAAGTCGGCGTGCCGATCAATTGCTACTACGAAGAAATTTTCAGTAGCGATTCCATTTTCTACGGCGGAAGCAATACCGGAAACGGACCAGGAATTCAAGCAATAACCGAAAATACACACGGGCACCCCGCAACAATCGAAGCATTTTTTCCACCGCTCGCAATCTCCGTACTCAAACCCAAATTATAAAATTTGACAAATCATCGAATACAAATAATGGATTTTATGATCGCGCAAATGCCTAATGATTACAAGTTTACCGTAAATTTAGAAACTCAAAATGTGATGTAATAATTTAAATATATCAATGAAAATCAAATCAGATAAAATAAATTTATTGCGAAAACTTGTTGAATTATTTTCGTCGAATATTGCGCAATATAAAAGCGGGCAATATGACGAGTCGAATGTTCGAGTTGATTTTATTGACAAGTTTTTTGAGTTGCTTGATTGGGATGTTCGCAACGAGCAAGGTTTTTCCGAAACACACCGCGAAGTTATCCGCGAATTCAAAATTAAAAAATCCGGCGGACAAAAAGTTCCCGATTATTGTTTTCGAATTAGTCCGTCTCAATTTTTTGTTGAAGCTAAAAAGCCGACAATTAATATCAAAGAAAACGCCGAATCCGCAATTCAGTTACGGCGTTACGCTTACACGGCGAAGTTGCCGCTTTCGATTTTGACGAATTTTGAAGAGTTCGCAGTTTACGATACGCGAATCAAAATCAATAAAAATGATTGGGCTTCAACCGCACGAATTTTTTATTGTACATTTAATGAATACGAGCAACATTTTGATTACATTTATAATATGTTTTCAAAAATTGCTATTCAAAAAGGCAGTTTTGAACATTATGTCAACGAAAATAAAAAGGTTAAAGGAGTCAGCGAAGTTGATAAGGAATTTTTGAATTTTATTGAAGGTTGGCGAATTGAGTTGGCGAAAAATATTGTTTTGAATAATCCAGAACTTTCAATATTTGACATTAATATTTCTGTCCAAAAAATAATTGACCGTTTATTATTTTTGCGGATAGCCGAAGACAAAGGAATCGAAAGTTACGGGATTTTACAAAAAGAATCACAAAAGCCGTCTGTTTACAAACACCTCAACCGTATTTTTTCGGAAGCGGATGAAAAATATAACGCCGGTTTATTCAAACACGAAAAATGGCTTGAGCGAATTTCGATTGACGACAAGATTTTGTACAATATTATCAACAGCCTTTATTTTCCCGAATGTCCTTATGCGCTTGGAGTTTTGCCAGTTGAGATTCTTGGTAACATATACGAGAAATTTTTAGGCAACGTGATTCGTTTTACGGCGGGTCATCGGGTTAAGTTAGAAGCGAAGCCCGAAGTTCGCAAGGCTGGCGGCGTTTTTTATACACCGCAATATATTGTCGATTACATTGTTCAAAATACGGTTGGCGTTTTGATCAACAACAAAACGCTGGAGGAGATTTCCAAAATAACGATAATTGATCCTGCTTGTGGTTCTGGTTCGTTTTTGGTTGGCGCGTATCAATTTTTGTTAAATTATCATCTTGATTTTTATACGCGGGCGGCGAATAAAAAATCTGCACTTCGACGCGACAAGATTTTTGAATCGGGTTCTCAAACGTATAAATTAACGATTGCGGAAAAGCAACGTATTTTGCAAAATAATATTTTCGGCGTTGACATTGATTCGCAAGCGGTTGAAGTAACGAAGTTGTCATTATACTTGAAATTACTTGAAAACGAAGGCAAAGAGTCCGAAGGTCAACTATTTAGTTTTGCGGACTTACGGTTATTGCCTGATATTGATAACAATATTAAATGCGGCAACAGTTTAATCGGCACCGATTTTTTTGCACAACAGAATTTCAATTTAACAGAAGATGAACAATTAAAAATCAATTGCTTCGATTGGGAAAAAGAATTTAGTAACATATTTAAAAATAACGGAGGTTTTGACATCGTCATCGGAAATCCGCCTTACACTTATTTGATTTCCGAAAAAGTACAGAATTATTTTAAAAAAACGTATCAATATCAAAATTATCAAAAAGATTTATATCTGATTTTTTTAGAAAAATATGCAACGTTACTAAAACACGGAGGAAGTTTCGGAGTGATCGTTTCAAATACATGGCTTTCATCGATAACATATCGGAAAATACGTCAACACATGATTTCAAATTATCGTTGGCGGAAGATACTTTATTTGCCCGAAAAAGTGTTTAAAGATGCGGTGGTTGATACTCATATTTTAATTTTTGACCGGACAACACCGAAAGACAAAAATATTTGTGATGTTGAGATTTACAGAGACAAAACGGTTTTGCCGATGAATAAAATACGGTTTTCCGATTTGCCCCAAGACGGCTTGCCAATAAATATAACCGCCAATCCAAAAAAACGCATTTTGTTTAATAAAATAACGAAACAATGCCGCCAATTAAAAGATTATTGTAATGTTTATAATGGGATAAAACCATTTGAAAAAGGAAAAGGAAAACCGCCTCAATCTGAGCGTGCGGTAAAGGAAAAACCTTATGTTTTCGAAGGCAAAAAGCCTGCCGGTAAAAATTGGTTGCCGCTTTTACGCGGTAGTTTGATTCACAGATATATTAACCGTTGGGACAATAATTATTGGGTGCAATACGGTGAATGGTTAGCGGCACCGCGTGATCCGGCTATTTTTGACGCGAAAAATAAAATCATCGTCCGGCAAACAGGCGAATCACTTATCGCAACACATATTGGTCAAGGAATTATTTGCCGTAATAATTTACACATTATTATCAGCAATTCAAAGTTTAATTTATTATTTTTTCTTGCTCTAATAAATTCCAAATTGATGAATTTTGTTTACGAAATAATGAATCCCGAAAAAGGCGAAGCGTTGGCAGAAGTTAAAAAAATACACGTCGAACAACTTCCCATTCCATTACTTGACCCTTCCCAAAAAACAAACAAAACAAAATATGATAAAATTATTTCACTTGCCAATAAAATGTTACAATTAAAAATCAAAGAACTCGCCGAGCAAAAAACGCAAATGAAAACAATCCTCCAACGCCAAATCAAAGCTCTCGACCAACAAATCAATCAAGCCGTTTATTTATTGTACGATTTATCGGAAGAGGAAATTAAAATTATTGAAGGAGAATAAACAATGAATTTTGATCCCAATAAAATAAATTTATTGCGAAAACTTGTTGAATTATTTTCGTCTAATATTTCGCAACTTCAAGTGACGGTATTGCCGAATACATTACCGAATATATTCCACACGGCACAAAATCTTACACTCTAATTCAAGATTTATCACATGGCGGTTGGCGAAGCGAGCAGGAACCTATGACTGATGACGATTACAAAGAAGTTTGCGAAACTATTATCAAACATATTGAGGGCAAATTTAAGAAACAAATAGAGTATAGAATATTGTAGTAAAAACTAAATTATACTCAAGTTGTTTTGAAGTTCCCGAAGCTGGACACGCAAGCGTAGCATCGCGAAGCGGTTATTCAAGGGCGAAGCCTACCGCCCATACCAGCTTCGGTATATTCCTAATCAATAAAACACAAAATATAATCCAAATTTAGAAAAATAAACATGCAAACACAGTTTACCAACTACCTCCAAACCATAAACGATCTTTACGTACAAGGCATTACCACCGAACATTCGTTTCGCGGTGCATTGGAAACGATGCTCAAGAATATGACCGGTTTTGCGGTGGTGAATGAGGCGCGGCATATCGCCTGCGGCGCACCCGATTTAACACTTTTGAAAAACGATATTCCCGCCGGTTATGTCGAAGCCAAAGATATTGGTAAAAATCTCTATGCCAAAGATTACAAAAATCAATTTGAACGATACAAAAAAGCCCTCGACAATCTGATTATTACCGATTATTTGACGTTTCAACTTTTTAACGGCGAAGATATTATTACGGAAATTGCTATCGGGAAAATCCGATCAAATAAAATTGAACCTATCCGCGAAAA
>JAIRWK010000122.1 GCA_031268995.1 Planctomycetaceae bacterium | reverse complement strand
TACGAAATAAACGAAAATTTCATTTTCAACTCTTTCGTATATTTTCGCATTTAAAATTTCCCTCTGTGTTCTTTGTGTCCTCTGTGGTTATTTAAAATCAACTGAACAGTTACAATTTTAATTTGAAAAGTCGCGTATTTATCGTATTTTATTTTTGTCGGCGTTTGTTGAGAGTTGTATTGCGATGTGCATTTGGATTGTTAGTTGTTCTTTGGTTTCTTTTCCGGTTAGTCTTTGGATTTCTTTGCCTTCGTTATCTAAAATCAATACGGTTGGGAACGCGCTGACTCGATACGATTCACAAACCAAACGCGACGCTCCGCCGTCAACGGCAACACAAACAAAATGTTTTGCCAGACGTTGGATTTCTTGATTTTTGAATAGTTCAAACGCGCGTTTGCAATTCTCGTTGTCCATCAGTGTAAAAAACACAATAAGCGGCTTTCGCTCGCCCCGCGCACCCTCCAACGCCGCCCCAAAATCACGCGAAAACTCAACAACTTCCGGCTTGCCAACCTCGCTAATGAACACATCAGAATCACGATTGGCGAATCGAATTTTACGAGGCGAAAAAATAAAAAGCAAAATAAACGACACAAAAAATATTGCCGCAAAAATAAAAAATAATCTGAATTTTTTAAACATGAAAACTAATATATAAAACTATTGGAAATTTCTGAAACTCTCAATCAAAATGAATGCTTATGCCTAACGCTCTGCGTTGTAGGTTTACCGCAACTTCGGGAATTTTAAAGTAGCTTCAGTATAATTTGGAAAAATTGTTGTAACTATTCAGTTGCTTTTAAATAACCACAGAGAGCACAGAATTCACAGAGATAAATTTTTTGAAAATGAAATAGACGAAAATTTCATTTTCAACTCTTTTGTATATTTTTGTATTTAAAAATTCACCTCTGTGAACTCTGTGTTCTCTGTGGTTGATAAAAATTCTATCGACTGAATAGTTACGATAAATTTCATAGCAACTACGGTATATAAATTTTTTTTCTCACCTGTCTTCCCCCCTCTTGACATCGTAACTCTTGAAGTTAAAATCGTCGCCCAATTCATCGGTAAAATCGGATTTTTTGTTGCAACCGTTTTTTTACTTACCGGTTGTTCTGATTTTATTGTTGGTGTTTTTTTTGCAGGTAGGCAATTTCGGAATTTCTTTAGATTTCGATTTTTCAATTTCGGTACACTTCCTTTTCAATTAGGAGATATTGTCATGTTGATTGATTTGCTCAAACGGATTGCAAGTAGTTCTTCCGCTTTTTTGCTTGAAACTATAAAAAAATCTACATCAAACGAAAATGATCGTCCCGCTACTAATAGTAAACGTAAACTCTCATTTGAGACTCTTGAGTCTCGTGAATTGTTGGCGGCTACGCCGTTTTATATTGAGGAGACGGGAATGTTTAGCCTTACGCTTATTGAGTCGGAAGCGGTGGCGCAAAATGCCGTCTATGCCTACTACGCCGATGACATTGACGGCACAATTGATGGCGTAACTCCCGATAAATTGGGTACATATCTCGCAAAAGCCCAATCACGGTTAATAAAGCAAGAGCCTCTTTCTTCCTCGATACCCGCCGCCGCAGATCAATCATCGGGAAAATTAAATTTTGAACTGTCCGAAGAATTTCTCGGTAAATATCTCGCATTCTACACTGTAACGACACATCACGATTGGCAGGATACGTACAACTACTTCTTTTTCGATTCCGGCAACGTAGACAAAAGCGTGCATTTTAAAGGTGATTTGTCAAGCGGTACTGCAAGCGGAAATCTGTCTCTCGAAGATACGCCGGCAGACAAGAATCCGGATTGGGATTACAACGACCTCGTGTTCACAACGCAATTCGTACCGGGAATCCGTGGTTCAGTGGGCAACGAATCGAATAACAACAGTAACAATAACAATCATAACGGCGGAGGCGGAAACGATGACTCTTCATGTTGCGGTTCGGAGGTTTGTCAATGCTTTAGCGGCAATAGTTTTGATAACTATGACCTGTTGAATTCTGGTGATTTGCTTGTGTTCTCTGACGAGCTGGTTGGCGAGTCAAGCAATAATCCGTTTCGCACGATTCATTCTGATTTCAAGTTGCCATCGGCTGGCGAGTTGCCGGAGCGTGTTGTTGCGACGTTGCAATTTGCTGATCTTGATCCGATTACGGTTTATTATGATGCGCAGGGATTTGTCAATGGTGATTGGGTAACGTTTGGGATTCAGGTTGATGTTTCGTCGCTTGATTCGGGGCGTTACGATTGGACGATGGAAATTGAGTCGCGGTTTAGCGATGGTTCGACAACTTCAATTATACGTGAAGGCACGCAAGATGTTGTCAATTGGTTGAGCAATAATGAAACGGGCAAGGCGTGGAATATTTCTGATATTGACAGAGTTCAAATTACCGGCGATGGAGTAAACTGGCTTAAAGGCAGTGGAGATTCAATTTGGTTTACATTAAACGGTGACGGGACTTACACAGTTGAAGACGGCAGCGAAACCGGTACTGTCTTGACCAATAACAACGGGCTAATTATCGTTACAAAAAAGGACAACTCAAAATATTATTTCAACTCTGCCGGATTTATTGTTACAAAAATTGATTCGATGGGCAACGCGGTAACTTACACTTATGACTCGTCTGATCGCCTCTCGACAATTACATCACCCGATCATCACACTACAACTTATCAATACAACGCCGGCGGACTTTTGTCGAGCAAAACTGATTTTGCCGGTCGTAGTACGATTTATGGTTACGATAATTTGGGTCGTCTTGTTTCGGTAACGTTGCCCGATCCTGACGGCAGCGGCGAGCTTTCCGCGCCGGTAACGACGTATGAGTATTTGGGCAATACGTCATTGATTTCAAAGATAACAGACCCCGCCGGTAATACGACGATTTATACTTACAACGACATGAAATCTGTTATTGCTGTAACTCGCGGAGATCGGACTGAGACGTTTTCCGGTTACGGTGCGGCGGCGGTAACTGATTTGAGTATTGCCGGTTACGACAGCGATCATCCTGCTGCGTTTCTGGCTTATTCTAACAAATACGGCAGACGTACTGATGCGAATGGTAATTCGGTTTGGTTCAGTACGGATATTTTTGGTAACGTTAATCGTGAGATTTATTCAAACAACTACGAAGTCGAATATATCCGCAACTCAAGCGGTCAAGTTACCAAGAAAATTGAAACTGCTCCATTGGGTAATGGTGTATATCATGTGCGTAATACTGAATATTTGTACGATAATTCCGGTAACTTGCTGCAACTAATAAATCCCGACGGCGGAATTGAAACTTGGACGTATGATTCGACATTTAATCAAGTAACTTCATACGTTGATCAACTTGGTCGGACGACGCTTTATGAGATTGATTCGAATACGGGGCTTGTGTTGTCTGTTACTGAAGTTGTGGGTAATTTGGACAACGCAATAAATCGCGAAACCGACGATATAGTTACAAGTTACACTTATACGTCAACACCGGTAACAATGAATGATCCGCCAGCGGGGTTAGTTGAGACTGTAACAGATGCGCTTGGTTTTGTTACGCAATTTACTTACACGATGTGCGGTCATGTTGCGAGTATCACTGAAGCTGCGGGGACGAGTTTCGAGATTACAGCGTATTACGAATATGATTCTTATTCCCGTAAAAGTGCGTTTATTGATCCGCTTGGTCGGCGTACTGAATATTTGTACGATAATCTTGATAATGTTATCCAAATTATATTGCCGACCGACCCAAACGAACCCGCACAATTTTACTCGTATGAATATAATTCGCTCAACTTAATTTCCAAATCTATCGACCCAAACGGCGCAGAGACAACTTATACTTACGACCAAGATGGTAATATTTTAACTGTTGGATTTTTTGATCCCGAAAATACACAACAGCAGACAGCTTTGATTTTGCTTGAAAATATTTACGATGCCAATGAAAATCTGATATTCCAATATGATTCGCTAAGACGTTTTACAAATTATACTTATAATACTCTAAATCAAGTAACATCTATTCTGTCTGGTTCATTGAGTGTTTTGCCGACGGTGGATTTGCGCATAGAGTATGATGGTTTTGGTCGCGTTTCGCGTGAGTCTGGCGCGGATGGAGTTGTCGTAACTTTTGTTTATGACATGATGGATCGCGTGCTTGAGGTTCGGCGTT
>JAIRWK010000387.1 GCA_031268995.1 Planctomycetaceae bacterium | reverse complement strand
AGTCGAAATGACTTATTTCTGCGAAGAAGATCAAATAATACTAAAAAATATACTCGACGACTCTTATTGAATTTGTACACTGCTCATAAAAATTTTTTTATTTTCCAATGAAAGAGTAACCATTGCAGTTGCCTTTTCGAATCTCTTCACATCAAGGGTTACCAATACGTGCAACAACAAATATACAGAAGCTATACCGTAGCCGGTAGAGCGATAGGCTTCGCCCTTGAACAGCCGCTTCACGTTGTTGCGCTTGCGTGTTCATTTAAAGTAGCTTCGGTATACTTAAAATTTCCGAAGCTGAACATGGGGGCACAAGCCGCCTTCTTCAATCATAGGAATTTCTAAAAAACGTAACTATTCTTTAACGCGAAATATCTGTATCTGTGCCTTTAGTAGCAAAAATTGTCTCTGAAATTTCCTGTAGCCTTTATTTCTTTGCCCTAACAAATAAAGGCATAAAGGCGCATTACAAAACATCGCTCATAACTTAACAAACTGATTAAGATTTTTTAAAATTCCAAGCCGAACACGACGGGAAACGGTTGTTCACGAGTGAAGCTTACCGCCCTACCGGCTATGGTATAAACGGTAGGTTTTGTTCTTGATCAAACGTTTCTCGTTGTTGTCATTTAAGGTGGTTTTAGTATAGTGCTGATTCGCATCTGTGATCAAGTTGTTTTGAAATTCCTGAAACTGCGGTAAACCTGCAACGCGGGGCGTTAGCCAATCGCAACAACGTGAAGCGGCTGTTCAAGGGCGAAGCCTATCGTCTATACCGGCTTTGGTATAAAATGATTATGTGTGTAAGGTGTTGTGCGGTGTGTTTGGTTGTTGGATTGTGAGGGGAGTTACTTATGCGGCGTTTACCAGTTTATATTTTGATTGATTGTTCGGAATCGATGGCGGGCGAACCTATGGAAGCAGTACGGCGCGGACTCGTTACAATGCTTCAACAATTGCGTCGTAATCTGCACGCATTGGAAACCGTTTGGCTTAGTGTGATTACTTTTGATACTAGAGCTAAAGTTGTTGTACCGCCTACGGAACTCATTGACTTTTAATATGCCTATTCCTATTGACCGAAGGGCAACCAACCGATACATGGGAAGATGCCGCTAATTCACTAAAATCAATAAAACCGAGATTGGCAAATATTTATGCGGTCGGTTGCGGCAAAGAGGTAGATTTTGGAGTGTTGACGCAAATTACAGATATTGCCTATCACATCAAAAATGTTTATGACGAGATGATCGCTAAATTTTTTATCTGGATGAGTGCCAGCGTGCAATCAATGAGTCAAGGTGCCGATACGCCTATCTCACTTGAAAAATCGCCATTTGCAGAAAGTGGAGGATTTGAGCTGATTGATCCCGGCAATATTCCATTTCGCAGCGATGTTCCGTTGCAAATATTTTTGCATTGCTGTTGCATGAACATCCGCAAGTTTTACGTGATGCGTTATACGTTTATTTAGGAACATCAAGCTTATCTTGCAAATTCAGTTCATGAGTTACCGGAAGATTTTTTTCTGAAGGTAACGAAGCTGCGCCAGCGGTTTCGTCGGATTTGTTGTATGGCAGTATTGCTTGTCCTTTTTGTGGTAATATCGGTTGGTGCCAATGCGGTAAATGTGGACAGATTTTTTGTAACCCCGAACCATCTCCGCCGCAGCTCCAATGCCCATCATGCCAATCAGTATTACAGGCAAGCGAAAGCAGCTCATTTGAAGTAACACGCTCATCAGGCTAAAAAATACCGTAGCTATACCGTAGCTGGTAGAGCAAGAGGCTTTGCCCTTGAACAACCGCTTCACGTTGTTGTGATCGCGTGTTTTACTTCGGGAATTTCAAAGTAGTTTTGGCAACATATTCAAATATGAGAAAACTTCCGATTTATTTTGTGATAGATACTTCCGAATCAATGGTCGGTGAACCGCTCAACGCGGTTGAGCATGGTTTGGCGACAATGCTTGCGGCACTTCGCAAAGATCCGTATGCGTTGGAGACGGCGTATTTAAGTGTTATTACGTTTGGTACGGAAGCAAAACAAGTTGTTCCGTTGGCAGAGTTGTGCCAATTTCAGACACCGAAGTTGATACTCGGTTCGGGTACTTCGCTTGGTGCGGCTTTGAAATTACTTGAAAAACGTATCAACGCCGAAGTTACAAAAAGTACCGCGTCAGTCAAAGGCGATTACAAACCGCTTGCCTTTCTGTTGACTGACGGTGAACCTACAGACCGTTGGGAAGACGTTGCTGATCGGTTTATGAAAAATCGATCTATTCAACTTGTCGCTATCGGTTGCGGACCGGATACCAACCTGAATACACTTCGGCGAATAACAGAACTTGTCATCACCAGCACCGAAGCCAATCAGGAAACATTGACCAAATTTTTCAAATGGGTCAGCGCATCTGTTGCAACAGCAAGCCAATCTGCCGATAAAACAGGTGAGTCAAAAATCAGCCTCGAAGAATTCCCACAAGACGATAACATCAAGATTGTTGACGAAACAACACCGCAACAAAAAATTGAATCGAACCGATTTGTGTTTTTTCATAACAAATGCGTTAAGACGAAAAATTCTACCTTCAAAAATTTATGAAAACCGATAAACAATCTGGCGGCTTTTTCGGATTGGGAAAAAAAAGTTTGTACAAAAATGCCGGAGTTTTTCCGCTTGATGATTTTGAGCAACTTGAATCTGGCGGTGGTATTTCTGTTTCGTCGGAGTTGCTTGACGATTCGAGTCCGTGTCCTTATTGTGGTAACAAAATATGGGGAGTTTGCACATGCGGAAAAACACATTGTGCACCCGAAATCAAACAAGGAACTGTTACGTTGACTTGTCCGTGGTGTAGCCGAACAGCAATCTACGGCTTAAATAACGGCATCAAAATCGGTGGCGGCAGCGGTTGAGATGAATATACTAAAGGGAACTTCTAAAAAAACCACTTTCAACAAATTCCACCATTGAAAAATAAGGACTTGCTGATACTGGGAAGAGGTTTTTAGAAGTTCCCTAAGGTTGCTTTGAAATTTTTGAAGCTGGACACGGTATTGATTGACATATACTGGGGCGAGTTTCTTGTTGACAAAGAGGGCAAAATTATTTGACGAAAAAAACGATAAATAATATAAGAATTTTTTTGATTGCTTCATTAGGGCATGTTCGATTCGTTGCCTTTGTGGTAAAAAACATCAGCATGCAGATTTGGGAGGATATTCGCAAGAGCAGAAAATGAAATCCGATCCGCGACTATCTTTAGAATCTATGTTGTCTGCATGCTGATGTTTTTTGAACTGGCCGAGGCGGGAGTCGAACCCGCACCTCGTTACCGAGAGGGGATTTTAAATCCCCAGCGTATGCCATTTCGCCACTCGGCCATATATCATTTGCAACAACTCACTTGACCAACCGAAAAATTATACCACAACCTCTAAAATGGTAAACCACAATCGTTTTTTTAAAACAACACCAGAAAAAAATGTGAGTTTTATTTTGTTATTCCGGTAATTAAATTCATAATCGGGCTATTGATAGGAATCGATTCGTTCCAGCCCCAAATGTTCGCAATCAAATCCAACAGCATAACACAAGGGAAAATCAATAAAACCGCCGCCGCAATAAAACCACAAACAACAAGCGTTGAGTATTGTACTTCTTGTTGATATGAGACACTGGTTTGAGGCATCGGTGAGAATCTGCCCGCCGAAATATCGTCGGGTTGTGTTGTGGGCAAAACGCCAAACGGTGAACCGCCATCCTCGCCGAACATCTGACCTGTCAACGTATTTTTCTCGTCAAGCGGAATAAATTGCGAAGTGCTTTCGGATTCATCTTCCGTGCCAAAACCGTCCGGTGTGAGTTTGAATTCGTCCGTCAAACCACCTACTATCTGTTCTTCGGTCAATTCAGATTGCTCATCGTCGTTGATCAATTCAAGAAAATCCGTATCATCATTTAATTGTTCAAATACAACTTGATCCTCAGCCGATTTCGCCGCAACATTGTCGTCCTCAAGCTCGAACAACTTCTCGTCAACCTCACCCGTAAGCCCGCTCCCGTCCGAAAAACTCTTCAACAAATCACTGTCTAGTTCGTCATCAATCGCCGTTTTACTATTTTCTTTTACCAGATCGATTTTGGCAGTTTTAATCGTTGGCTCGTCAAGCAAAATATCGTTGCCGGAATCGGAATCATCAGATAACGTCAAACCATCATCCTCCGCAAGCGAAAGCTCGTCAACAGTGAAAATCAAATCATCATCTTTTTCTGCCGTTTCCGCTTTTGTCACTTTTTCCGCAATTTTTGAGCTGCTCGTATTGCTTGCGGCAACCGGTTCGGTTTTTTTGGCTACAGACAAATTACTAGGTTGATCGTCCGCCAAAACCAAATCGTCATCCGCCAACGCAAATACATCATCACCCTCTCCCTTCAACGAAAAAATCGCACTCTCATCCGCAACATTTTCAGGTTCGGTTGTTGTTTTCGCGGCGGGTTGGGTAACAGGTTTATTGGTTTTGGGCAAATTGGATTTCGGCTCCGTCGCAGGTTCAACTCTTGCCGCTGGAGCATCTATCAACTCCGCATCAAACTCAAAACCATTCTCCATCACAGCATCAAACGCACTCGTGTTTTGCTCATCCGCCGCCGTCAACTCGACAACATTGTCATCAACAAGCAGATCAAAATCATCTTCGCCCAATCCGCTACCGTTTGCACCGTTGCCGACTAAATTATCATCGGTGTTGTTATTTTGTTTGCTGCGGCTCTTAATTTTTTCAGCAAGCATATCATCAACTTCCGCCTTCCGAAATTTCCAAGATGCACCGTCCCTGAAAGCTCGAAGCTCGCTTCTTTCCCGCAAACGGTTCACCTCTGCTGTTGGCATTCCCAACACTTCCGCAACCTTTTCAAGTGTGTAATATTCTGAACTCATTTTGTAACCTTTTTATACCGAAGCCAGCATGGGCGGTAAGTTTCGCCCCTGAACAACCGCCTCATTTTGTTGCGTTTGCGTGTCCAGCTTCAAAAATTTTAAAGTAGCTTCAGTATAGTAATTTTACTGTTTACTATTTTTTAGCCGTTCAATTTCCGCGATTATTTCGCGCGGCGTAGGCGAAACCGCGTTGTATTCGCCTATCATAATATCGGGCAATATATCACGCGAGCTAACAAATTTTAACGCCCCAAATGACAAATTCGCATGATAAATCAAAATCCGCTTCGCCTCAGGATCAACAACCGTAATAGCCATAATTTTTTGTGCCGGATTTGCCGGATCATCAATTGGCGTGAAATCAACTAACCATTTAGGCGGTTCCATCGGCGGACGCACAATTACTTGGTTGTTATGATTTGGCGGATTCGGTGTTGGCGGATAAGGATGCGGATACGCGACAGGATACGAAGGGTTGCCGATTTGCAATTGTTTGTTGTGTTCGTTTGCGGGCAACGGTTGATTATTAGTTTGTCCAGCGGTGTGAACGGGAACAGGTTGTTGACCGAATACGTCATCGAAAACAAACGAAATAACAAAACCAACCCCTAAAATAAAAACAACCAACAATATTGATAAATTTCTTTTTCTCATCTTAATCAGCACTCAATTTCAGCTCGACTCCGCACAGCCGGTGCATTGACCATGCGCAGTGTAATACTTGTTTAATAATGTGCAAGCAGATTTTTGTACAAATAATCCACTTTCCATTTTGACAGTTCCGCAAATACGGATCATAACCAATATCAGGATTATACAAAACCCCATTGCCAACACCGACACCAGAATCGTTACAACCCACACGAAATAATACAAATTTATCACTTTGGGGGCAAGAGCAATTTTGCACCAATTCACCTGCACGGCGCGCATTCTTGAATAATAAAAACCACCCCCAACTTTTAGGGCATTGTACCGTAGCCGGTAGGGCGATAGGCTTCGCCCTCGAACAACCGCTTCACGTTGTTACGCTTACGTGTTCAGCTTCAGGAATTTTAAAGTAGCTTGAGTGTAATGGTAATTTTATTTCAGGGCGATGCCTTAGTACATGACTCTGTCTATTTTTTGATTCCAAGCGTTGAAGAGTTCGGCGCATTTTTCTTTTTCGATTATTTCGGGGTTGAGCAACGGGCTACTTGCGGAGCCGTCCATGATTTGGTAGATGAATTCGTCGTCGAACCCGCCAATTGCCGCATCGTGGCGGTCTGCTCCAAAATACAGTTTTGTTATGCCAGCCCAATGTATCGCCGAAAGACACATCGGACAAGGTTCACACGTGCTGTAAAGTTCACAATCAGAGATATTGAAACGTCCTAAGGCAGCGGTTGCCCGACGAATCGCAACTACTTCCGCATGTGCTGTTGGGTCATTTGTTCCGATAACTTCGTTGTGGGCAATTGCTATCACTTCTCCATTGCGTACCACAACCGCCCCAAACGGACCGCCCGCGTTTTTTTGCATTCCTTCAACCGCAGCTTCTATGGCTATCTGCATAAATTTATTCATTAAAAAACTCCTAGTTATGTACTAAAAAAATAATTACATCGAAGCCGATATACCGTAGCCGGTAGGGCGATAGGCTTCGCCCTTGAACAACCGCTACATGTTGTCGCGCTTGCGTGTTCAGCTTCAAGAATTTTAAAACAGCTTGGGTGTATATTATGCTCTTATAATTTTGTTTCGTCCGTTTTTTACGTTTTTTGTTGCGTTACGGCTATCGACGATTAGGCTTGAATTTTGGACAATGAAATCGTAATCATAAGCGGAATGATCCGTAGCAATCAAAACACAATCTTGCGCTTCCAAAAATTCTTTCGTCAACGGTGTACTTTGCATTTTTTCTATTTCTTTCCAATTACGCATCGGGGGCAACGTTGGAATGTGCGGATCGTTGTACGTAACAATCGCGCCCTTACCAAGCAACTTTTCTATCAACTCAAACGACGGACTCTCACGCGGATCATCAACATCTTTTTTGTACGCTAATCCTAATACACAAATTTTACTTCCATTCAAAGGTTTTCGATGCTCGTTGAGAGCGTCGAAAACACGGCGGACAACATAATTCGGCATAGACATATTTATCTCGCCGGCTAACTCAATAAACCGCGTCGTCAAACCTGCCTTCCTTGCACACCAACTCAAATAAAACGGATCAATCGGAATACAATGACCACCCAATCCGGGACCCGGATAAAATGCTTGAAATCCAAACGGTTTAGTTTTCGCCGCGTCGATTACCTCCCAAACATCAATTCCAAGCCGATCAAAAATTACCTTCAACTCATTCACCATCGCAATATTGACACAACGATACGTATTCTCAACAATTTTCGCCGCCTCCGCAACCTCACACGAAGAAACCTTGATTACCTTCAAAATTGCACGAGAATAAAGATCAGTCGCAATCTCACCGCTTTGCTGATCAATTCCGCCAACTAATTTCGGAATCCCTTCGGCAGTAAAATCGGGGTTGCCCGGATCCTCTCGTTCCGGACTAAACGCAAGATAAAAATCCTCACCAACTTTAAGACCGCCGCGCTCAAGTATCGGTAACATTACAGAACGCGTCGTTCCCGGATAAGTCGTACTCTCAAGAACAACTAATTGATCTCGACGCAACCGTTTGGCAATCGATTCCGTTGTCGATTCAACATAAAATAAATCAGGATCGCGACTCTCCGAAAGAGGCGTTGGAACACATATCAACAACGCATCAGCTTCGGACAAACGGCTCATGTCGGCGGTTGTAATAAAATTACCGTTGTCAATGTGCGGTTTTATCCATTCTGACGGAATGTGTTTGATATAACTTTTACCGGCGTTTAGCTGATCAATTTTTTTCTGGTCTGTATCAAATCCTAACGTCTTAAATCCGGCATTGATAAAAGCCCGCGTCAACGGAAGCCCAACATAACCAAGCCCAATAATACCAACCTTTGCCTTTTTATCTTGAATTAATTTCGCCAACGCCGACGATGATTTGTGAATATGATTCATATTTTAATTAAACGCTAATTTAAATTTTCCGAAACAACGGCAAACAAACAACACAATACGATAAGTTTCGCCCTACCGGCTACGGTATACGAGCCGGAGAAGTATATCGTCCGTAATGTTGAAGTCAATACTTTGAGATTATTGTACAATGAAAATACTATACTCAAGCTGTTTTAAAATTCCTGAAGCTACGGTAAACCTGCAATGCAGAGCGTTAGGCAAGCGCAACAACATGAAGCGGTTGTTCAAGGGCGAAGCCTATCGCCTTACCGTCCATGGTATATTTGCCAAAAATTGCCAAAAACAAATTATTTCAAATTCAAGTCGATAGAAAACGACCGACAAAATCAATTTTTAGAAATTCCTAAAGGTTTTTTATACCGACGGCGGTATCCCCCTTTTGACAAAAAATAGTTGGTAGGTACAATGGTCGCGGTCTTGTGTTACATTTTGGGTATCGCGGTTGGGATGGGCAACGATTGTTGTTGTGGTAGTGTGGACAATCAGAAAGGGGACCCGGCAATGGGAGGCTGTGAATCTGGTCAGGTGGGAGACCAAGCAGCCATAAATAGTTACTTTCATGTGCTTGGGTCTTCTTTCTGATTGTCCTTTTTCTTTTTGTGCCATGCCGAAGCCGGTAGGGCGATAGGCTTCGCGATACTATTCACAGCTTGGGCATACTTTGTCCCTCATGTCCCCTAAAAACATCGGACAAAAAAATGCAAGTCGATCATACAAGACCCCTTCAATAGATGTTTTTTTGTTTTAGAAATATTCGTACAGTTTTTTTCTGGATGTGCCAATCTCTATTTTGGTTGGTTGCCGGACTTGTGTTGTTGAATCGGGTTGAGGTTGGCAGTAGTTTTGTTGCGGGGTTGATGGGGTGTTTTGTTGCGGTTATTTTTCTTTTGCTTCATTTATCTCGTTCTGAAATGAGCTTATTAAATTTTGCCGGACAAAATTGGTTGGCGGTGATTATTTTTGGTACGCTTTTTCGAGTTGAGGGTTTGGTGCTTTTTGTTCTAATAATTGTTCTGCTGGAAATTATTTGGTGGTTCTTGTTGCGAAAAATATTTATCCTATACTCAAGCTGTTTTAAAATTCCCGAGGCCGGACACGCAATCGTAATGCCGCAAAACGATTGTTCAAATGTGAATCTTACTGCGATCACCGGCTTAGATTTAGAAAAAATTGTTGAAGTTGATAGTACCGACAATGCCGAAGAGTCTGAAGAGATTCCGAATGATTGCAATGACAACAAGACACAACAAATGACTCGAAGCAAAACGGAATCCGGCGGCGAAAGGCTTGAGGGTTATTTTTTAGTTGAATTTGAGGGCGATCAATTGACGGCGTATGTTCATGTTCCGTTTTGCCCTGTGTTTGAGCGATTGCCGGCGGTTGATGCTTATTTGGTTGATGCGGTTGAGGCGAAGTTGACGGTTGCCAAAATACAACGCTTCGGCGCAAGAATAGATGTTAAACGTGCAAATATCAACGTGAATAGTTTAAGATTGGTCGTGGTGGTTTGGGGTTGAAGCCAGTGTGGGTGTGTGAGGTTTCGTGGGTGTGTGAGGTTTCAGTATACTCATAGCACTATGAAATTCAGTTTTTATTTTTTTGACAGGATTTAACAGGATAGCAGGATATACAGGATTTTATTATATCCTGTTATCTTGTCTTAAAAAGATGAATTTCATCGTAACTACAGTGTATAGGTAGTTTCCCCAAACCTCATTTTCACCTAATTTTAAAACAAAACAACCACAATAGCAAATGAATCCACCACGCATCAACCTCATTATACTGAGGCTACTTTAAAATTCCTGAAGCTGGACGCGCAAGTATAGCATCGCGAAGCGGTTGTTCAAGGGCGAAGCCTATCGCCTTACCGGCTACGGTATACCTCATTGGAATATTTGTTGTGTTGTTTTTGTCCGTATAAGACCTGTGTAATGAGGTTGGTGTTTTTTTAACTGTTTGCTACTGAGGTTGTTTAGTTATACTGAAGCTACTTTAAAATTCCTGAAGCTGAACACGCAAGCGCAACAACGTGAAGCGGTTGTTCAAGAGCGAAGCCTATCGCCCATACCGGCTACGGTATAAGAAAAATTAGGTGTAAATGAGATTCATGTTTTCGTCGAATGACCGCCGAAAATTTCCTGATCGTTGATATACGAGCTTTCGGGATTTTGTTAAAGTTGCTCGCGAAAGACCGGTTTTTATACTCAAGCTGTTTAAATTCTCGAAGCTGGACATGCAAGCGCAACAACGTGAAGCGGTTGTTCAAGGGCGAAGCCTATCGCCCATACCGGCTACGGTATAATTTGTGAGGTAAATTTGTGGACGGTGCAATAACGGACAAATCCGCTGATGAAATGATTTTGCTTGAGCGGGAGAATAAACGTTTAAAGCGGGAAGTGAACCGTTTACGTACTCTGATTGCACGCAGTGATGCTACGACACACGCTAATTTTGATTTGAACGCCGAGTTGCAAGCCGAGCAAGTGCGTCAAGGAAAATATCTTGACCTTATGTTGAAAAATTGTCCGAACATTATTCTGATGATTGATGCAGAAGGCAAATTTGTTTATTGTACGAATTCTTTTTTGGTGTTGTGCTCAAGCCGTTTTCAAATTCCTGAAGTTGAACACGCAAGCATGGAATCGCGAAGCCTATCGCCAATATCGGCTACGGTATATTTTGAGAAATTGAGTTGTTATCGGTTTGACGAATTTTTTTGTGATGTTGAGTATTCGATGTTGGTTGACACGTTGCGGGAATCTGTATTGCAACGATGTAGCAAGAACGTATCGCTCTACACGAATTGGGGACAAGAGACTCCAAAACGGAATTATGTGTTGCATATTACACCGATGTTTACCAACACCAGCGAAGAAAAAAACGCCGCAAAAAGCGGTATCCTCGATAAGCAAACGTACCCAAACATTCCCGAAGCCGAACACGTAACCGCAACACCGTACAGCGGTCGTTCAACAGCTAAATCTACCGCCGATACCGGTTTTGCCGTGTATAAAATAGACGGGGCGATTATTATTTGCCATGACGTAACGGAGCTTTTGGCGGCGAAGGAACAAGCGGAGTTGGCGAACCGTGTGAAGAGTTCTTTCCTTGCGAACATGAGTCATGAGATACGTACGCCGATGAATGCGATTATTGGCATGGCGGAGTTGACGTTGCGGGAAAAAATTTCCGATACCGCTTACGAAATGGTTAAGAATATCAGGCAAGCGGGAAATAATCTGTTGTCGATTATCAACGATATTCTCGATTTTTCCAAAATAGAATCGGGCAAATTGGAAATTGTCGAGGACGAGTATCAATTGCATTCGTTGATTTATGATGTGATTGGTATTATTCGTACACGTTTGAGTGAGGGTGTGGTTGATTTTTTTGTTGATATTGACAGTACGGTTCCGAACTACATGATAGGCGATGAGGTGAGGTTGCGGCAAATTCTGCTAAATATTTTGAGCAACGCGATCAAATACACACGTGTCGGGTTTGCAACATTGACGGTTCGCGGCGAGATTGCCGATCAAGCGGTATTGATTACGTTTGATGTTACTGATACGGGTATCGGCATTCAACCCGAAAACATGGAAAGATTGTTCAACAACTTTACGCAATTTGATAAAGTTGAAAACAGGTGGATAATTGGTACGGGTCTTGGTTTATCAATTGCGCGTAATCTTGCGCGTCTTATGGGCGGCGATATTACGGTGCAAAGCGAATACGGAGTCGGCAGCACATTTACCGTTACATTAAAACAACGTTTCACGCGATACGAACCTTTCGCCAAAATAGATGATTTAGCGAACACGGATTCGTTGATTTTTGAGCCGCGTATTATGCCCGCGTCTTTTTGTCGGGCAACGTTTGAATCGTTAAAAGTAAAATTCAAATTGGTATCGGACAAGCAAGGATTTGATCACGAATTGCGACGAGGCGGCTACAGTTATGTTTTTGTTGCGGAGTCTGTTTTGGAGTTAGTTGTCAATTCAATTGAAACGATTTGTCCAAACGATAGTCCGAAGGTTGTCGTGATGACAAACAGTAGCAATTTTATCGGTTACAAAAAATATTCTTACATTCAATTGCCGTTTTATTCGGCGTTGTTAGCGGGAATTTTTAACAAGATTTCCGGCGAAATATCGTATCGCGAAAATGCGATGATTACAATGTTTACGGCACCGAAGGCAAGAATATTGATAGTTGATGATATTATTACGAATTTGAAAGTTGCTCAAGGTCTTTTGATTCCGTACAAGGTCAAGGTTGACATTTGCGAGAGTGGTTTTGATGCGATTAATTTAGTGCAGAATAATTGTTACGATATTGTTTTCATGGATCACATGATGCCCGTGATGGACGGGTTGGAGACGACGGCGAAGATACGCGAGTTGCGTGGCGGCGAAAAGATACCGATTATCGCGCTTACCGCTAATGCCGTTTCGGGAGTAAGAGAAATGTTTTTGTCAAACGGGATGGATGATTTTTTGTCCAAACCGATTGACCCGCTAAAACTGGAATCAATGTTATTCAAATGGATTCCCGATAGTAAACGTGTGATTATGGATCCGGATTCTGTTGGTGAGGGATTGCAGTCGGGAATTGAATCCAAGTACGATCCGCAAAATGACAGCGCAATTCTTGATCGAGATGAGGTTCACGGGTTGGATATTCAATCTGGGTTGAATCGTATTGGCGGTAATGTTGAAATTTACATTGAAATTTTGAAAATTTATGTTGAATCAACGCCGGAAATTTTGGACAAATTAAGAGTGCCGACAAAAGAAAATCTCAAAGATTACGCAATTGCGATACACGGTGTCAAGGGTAGCAGTTTAAATATTGGAGCAGACAAGATTGGTAAATTTGCCGCCGAATTAGAAGCCGAAGCCAAAGCCGGCGACCTAGAAAAAGTACTATCAAAAAACAGAAATTTCATTACACTCACAGAAAGACTAATAAGCGAAATGACAAATTACATCAAAAATAATACGTGATTTTTCAAGAACAGTTCACAGGATTGTAAAAAAACCACAGAGTTCACAGAGAACACAGGGGGAATTTTTAAATGCGGAACGTGCACGTTGAAAACCGCGAAATATTTTATTTTGATAATTGTGTTTAGTTATACCGAAGCTGGTATGGGCGGTAGGCTTCGCCCATGACCAACCGCTTCGCGATGCTGCGCTTGCGTATTAAGCTTTGTGAATTTGAAAACAGCTTGAGTATAAACTCCATTGATAATGTTTTGAGTAAATGATTACTTTGTCCCAGCGTCCCTTATGTCCCCATTGTCCCTTAAAAAAATATCGGACAAAAAAAATCAAGAATATCACTTCATTTGACAGGAGTATTTTATGGAAAGAGAAATTGAAATTGATTGTGAAAAGGTTGTTGAATCGGAGCGGGTTCGCGAGCTTTGCCGTCGTGTGGAAATTCTTGAAGAGCAATTGATGCAATCGCAACGGTTAAGCGCAGTTGGCGAGTTGACTAGTACGACTGCTCATGAGTTCAATAATATTTTGATGACAATTATCAACTACGCAAAACTTGGAATGCGTCATATTGATAAAACATCGCAGAAGAATGCGTTTGATAAAATTCTGGCTGCGGCAAATCGGGCGGCAAAAGTTACAGGCACAATTCTGGCTGCGGCGAAAAATCGAAAACAATCTTTTGAACCGACAAATTTAATCACGCTTGTTGACGATGTAATGTTGTTGCTTGAGCGTGAAATGAACAAGTACAAAATATCTGTTGAGCGATATTTTCCTGAAAGTGTGCCGGATATTTTGGCGGATGGCAATCAAATTCAACAGGTATTGATCAACTTGTTGGTCAACGCAAGACAATCGATGTCTAACGGCGGACAACTTGTTCTGAAAATTACGTATGATGAAGAAAATGAGATGTTGGATTTGATGATTCGTGATTATGGTTGTGGGATAGACGAGGCGAAGTTGCCGTATATTTTTGACCGATTCTACTCAACAAAATCGGGTCCGGACGAAACAGGTAAGGGCGGAACAGGATTAGGGCTTGCGGCGTGCAGGGGAATAATCGAACAACACAAAGGCGTGATTAGAGTCGAAAGTAAAGTAGGCAAAGGAACAGCGTTTACGTTGAGGTTGCCGACTGTGATTCGGGCAAAAATAATAGAGTTGCGGGAAAAAGAAAACAAAGACAACGCACAAAAGGAAATTTCGAAAAATTAATTTTATTCAAATTCGATTTTATTCAAATTCGGTCAATTTCTCTCGACTGAAAATCGACCAAATTTGAAATAATTTGTTTTTGGCAAATTTTGGCAAATAGTATTTTTAGAAATTCTCTGAGGTTATTCTATACTCAAGCTGTTTTAATCCTGAAGCGGAACTCGCAAACGCAACAACGTGAAATGGTTGTTCAATTGCGAAATCAATTGTCTGTGTCGGCTGCGGTATGTTTTGTCCCCCCATTGCCAATTTTGATTAAGCGAGTAACATTACTGCTGGCTTCGGTGGTGTCGTCCACGCGGACTTACAATCCGGGGGGTCGATAAGTTGCCCGATGGGCACCTGATTAGAAGTTCTGACAGCGTGTATAGTCGTTTCGTTGCATTTAACGATGCCGATCCGAATCACACAAGTCGGGAACCAGGTTCCCCCGTACAAGTCGGGCTCCCAAATTTTGTAGGCGCACCGCTGAGGCTTTTTTTATGCTTATTTCTTAGTTTAACCGAAGCTGATAAGGATGTTAGGCTTCGCCCGTGAACGGTCGCTTTGCGACGCTACGCTTTAAAACAGCTTGATTATGTTCATCTGATCTTGCGAATATTCATCCAAATCTGCGTCGTCCGCATGCCTGATTTTTTTAATAATATCGATCAAGGTATATTGCGTTTTGTGATGATTTGTTTTATACTCTGGCTTGTTAAAATGCAGTGGAACGGTTGCTCAAGGGTGCAGCCTACCGCCCATATCGGCTTCGGTATAGGAGATTTAAGATTATGAGAAAGATTTCTATATTTATTGGGATTTGTTTATTTTCGTCTGTGTTGTCGTTATATGCCGAAGAGACGGCGAAGTTGAAATGGCAACCGTTATTTAACGGCAAAAATCTTGACGGATGGAAAATTGTGTCCGAATTGGAAAAAGAAAAATCCAAGCAATCCGCAAAAGATAAAAATAAAAACGAAGATAAAGATAAAAATATTGTAAAGGATAAGAATAATGTTACGAAAGCTGGGCAGAAGAAAAAGTTGGATGTTCGGTTTGAGGGTGGTTTGGTTGTGATTGAGTCGATTACGGGAATGGATGGGCTTAAATATACGCGTGAGTTTCCAAAGTGCGATTATGAGATTTGCTACGAGGCAAGGCGGACGGAAGGAAGTGATTTTTTTGCGGCGATAACGTTTCCGGTGGGCAAAGATTTTTGTACATTTATCAATGGCGGTTGGGGCGGTTCAACGATTGGGTTGAGTTGTGTTGATGGCAGTAGTGCGTCGGATAATGAAACTTTTGACATGTATACTTTCAACGATAATGAATGGTACAAATTCAGAATTCGCGTAACGAAAAATAAGATCGAAGTCTGGATCACCGGCAAAGACGGCGAAGAAAAATCTGAAGAAAAACAAGTCGTCAATTTAGACTACAAAGACAAAAAAATCTCGCTGCGAGACGAAACCGACCCCTACAAACCATTAGGTTTTGCCTCGTGGTATGGCACTGGCAATTTGCGAAAAGTCGTATTTAGAAACATCAGTAACAATTCACCGGATCACAAATAAACACGAAAAGACCGAAGCCGGTATAATGTGGTATAAATATCATGAAACAATTGCCATTGGGAGTAACCGTTCACGGTTATTTTTTGGTATTGTATTTAATTTGCGACAGTGGTATTATTTGTGTTATGGAAGGACTTTTAGAAACGATCCGGTTTCTTGAGGCAGAAAATGCCGCGTTGAAAAAACTTGCTTCGGAGTTA
>JAIRWK010000385.1 GCA_031268995.1 Planctomycetaceae bacterium | reverse complement strand
GACATAATTGTTAGCACTGCTCGCCGTAGCCCATCTAAAAACGACAACATCCGAATCACCACATGTCGATCCGTTTGCCGGTATGGTAAGTGCTGGTGTATTCTGCGCAATTATACGAATGGTCGCGTTACTTGGAGCAGTCAGTGCATTACTGTAATATACTCCATCTGTGGTCTCAATATAAAAACGGAATTGCGTTCCATTGGGAATAGCGAAAGGTGCTTGACCAGCGGAATCTGTTACTATGGAAGAACCACTTATAATCTCCGTTAACCCCGCATCTGCAACACGGACTGTCCTACTATTTTGGGGAGAGCCTAATCTTTCAATCGTTGCAGTGGACAGTTGAGCAGGAACAGTAATTGTGGTTGTACCGCCATCTCCTACATTTTCCGGTATTGATGCACGGTAATCAAACCCTTTATAGTGCGTTCCGAAATATCCAACGACTTCGAACATATATGGATTATCACACATGTATTGTTCCGCATCGCCGTTAGCGGTGGTCGGAACGGATACTCCTGACCTGTCCGTCAAATCAATTTTGTTCGGCACGCAATACCGTACCTCGCCAGACGAATTTGTTAAAAACGTTTCCGTATTTAAATTAATTACATAGTAGTTACCCGCACTATTCCAAAATTCACCCACAACATTTATGGGCAATCCCTGTATACTGGTACCGCCGCTTGTTACAACCCTGACTGTCGTCTTGCTCGGAATGTTGAGAACAGAACCAGACGATAAAACTTTGTTTTTTCTTTTCACTTCGTTGCCATTCTGGTCGTATGCCACGTCATACGTCAAAATTTCTCGACCTGTTACATTCATTACATCTCGAATCTGCAACGGAGTGAATTCGAAACAGTCATGTGAAGAGCTGTTAGCACTGCCGCTGCCTGGCATAACCCACCGCACAGGAGTAGCCCCCCAAGGTCCCCTAAACTTGAAACCGAAGAAATTACCATTTGTTCGCAAACGATAAAGAGTTCCATTTACGAGTGTTGCTGACACTTGGTTATTAGTTACTGTTCCACTTGCGATGACCGCACCAGAAGGACTGACTGCTTGCCACTGCAGGCCAATTGCAGGTCCTTCGCCCGAAGTTCCGATTGCGCCTAGAACGACGGGATTTGCATACTGATGAGCCGCACAGTATGTGGAACCAGTATAAACTGTTTTGATGTTTGTAGGGTATTGTTGTGCTTCGCTAACCCCGAATGTAAAAATGGTAAAGGCAATAGCCCATACGGACAAACGAACGAATCTTGACAAAGATAAATGTCTCATTTTGAAAACTATTGTTAAACATACTATGGGAGGGAAAATCGTAACAGTTCAACAGGATCTTTTGTTTTTATCCCAAAGCGGAACCCCATCCAACACGACTTTTCGCATCTGTGAGTAACCCCGTTGTGAAAACAAGTCTCACAACCACACGAGCCGTTACGAAACCAATTGCTGAGCGGTTCTAAACTATAGCCGAATATTCCACAAGTGGGGGAGATACCAAAATCATTTTCGCGAAGAAAATGAGCAAATTAGGTAAATAAATCTGGTTATAAGATATATATTTTTTAATTCTTGTGTACGGATAAAGTTTTTAAACTTCATCTCGAATTCATAATCTATAGATACCGACAGAGAACTTGTCGTGTGCCGTTATGTCAAATTTTACGTGTCTAAAATTTTTATTATGTCTGCTATTTCTTTTTCCAATAATTACGTTTCATCAACTTATTACGTTGTCGCTAAGGGACAATGTGTTACGACAACCGAAGCGGTAAAAAATAATAACAACACTGGTGATATTGTATCGCCTGCTGGTGATGTGTTGACGATTTCGGCGGAAGCCTTTGAAGTGTTAAACAACAACGGTGATATGTTGACGGTTTCGGCGGAAGAATTGGAGGAAGGGAATGTTAAATTTGAAGGTTTGAAGCAAGAGGTAAAAAAAATTATTACGGGTAGTGAGTATTTACAGATGCTAAGAGCTCACTCTAACCACACCGATTTACAGGCTTGGGCTATTGATGTTGAGTTTATCGACAACCGCAAAGCGTACACAGAATCGTTGTCTTCAAAATACCAAAGCGATTTGCAAAACGCCGACAAAACATTTGCCGAACTGTTAGAGAGAAACGGTATCAAACTCAACAAAAATGAACATATTGAATTGACTATTGACTATGACGGTAATCTCACAGTCACTGGAAACATCAGTAATGAAAAATCCGAACGTATCCAAAACGCTTTGAATAATAACAAATCTTTAGGGCAAAATTTATTGATAACGTATGCTAATCAGAGATACCCTGAAGGAAATAATGAACCTTACCTTGAGAACCAACGGCTTCTTGTTAATATAATTCTGCAACGTGAATATGGCGTATCTTTGTCGGACTTTGAAATAATTGAAACCAATGACAGATATAACATTCCAAGTAAGCGTTTGAATATCAACAATGGAAATGATGCATTACTAAAATCGTTGCATGAGAACGAAGCTATGTTAGTGGAGAAAATCTTTTCAATTTTGTACAATCAAAAGATTGCCCCCGATAACACGCCGTTGCCGAGCGTAACATTTTCGTATCAGAATGGCGTGTTTGTTGAGAAAGGTATGAACGATGAGGCGGGGTTGGACGCGTTTGCTTCCAGAGTGGTGCAAAGTGAAGAAATAATGTACGGACATGTTAATTACTCCATTACATTTGACGATAACGGCATGATAACGGATGCAACATCAGCATTAGAATATTCTTTCGATAAATTGTTCAAAAAGAATGCTCTTTCTGACAATAGGAATTCATTTGACGAAAAAACAAGGAATACGTCAAACCTTTTTTTTAACTCTCAAGTATTACAACAATACGTATTTGACAAGAAGCGTTTGGCGAAGTATGAAACTGGACTTGAAGCGAATTTTGATACATTCACTGTTGGCAAAAACGACAAAGGTAATTTCTCAATCGCAATAAATTCCGCCATCCTATTTTGACTGTCTAGTGATATAACATTTTATGTTCAAGCTAATTGACGCAAAATCAATTTTTACGTGTTTTTGAATTGGTATATTGGGCTTTTAAGCTGAAACCCTAGATTTTAGAAGTTTTGCCCCAAACCGACTAATTCAAAATGTAAAAACATTATCAAAAGTACAAAATCAAGGAATATTTATAACATGATGTCATATAAAATATTACAGTCAAGTTACTGAAGACGCGATGTAATGATTCAGTCGATTGAAGGTAATGATATACTGAAGCTATTTTAAAATTCCTGAAGCTTGCGGTAAACCTGCAACGCAGAGCGTTAGGCAAGCGCAGCATCGTGAAGCGGTTGTTCGAGGGCTAAGCCTACCACCTTACCGGCTACTTATAACCGATCATAAACCTCATAATCTCGCCCATGCGAGAAATTGTTGGAGCTGATTTTCTCCGTCCCGTTAGGGACGAAATGTTGGTAGAAAACGCAGGGTTAAAAAACGCCGTCCCGCTAGGGACGGAATGTGAGAACTTTTAAAACGGTTTAGATAAATTTTCAAACGGTTTAGTTGTAATCACTTTCAATCTCATACGGAACGCGAAATATTTTTGACACTGTTTTCTACTAACATATTATCCCTACCGTCCCTTTTGTTCCTGATCGATCTTTTTTTCTTTCTCTCTTTACCAAAACTGCTATTGTGTTTTTTGGCAAGATGGGTTAGAATCCTCCTAGTGCGGTGCGGTTTTGTCGATTTTATGCGCAAGCTGTTTTAAAATTCCTGAAGCGATGGTAAACCTGCAACGCAAAGCGTTAGGCAAGCGTAGCATCGCGAAGCGGTTGTTCCGGGGCGAAGCCTGCCGCCCATACCGGCTTCGGTATAAATCCCTCATGTCATGGCTAGCACGGGCGATGGTTTGGGCATAGTGTATAGCAAAATGGAAAAAAAGTAATCATCTACAGTATTGTTATGGTGTGTTTACGATGATTTCGCCGATCAATTTGTTGTCGATGAAATTTGCCAAGATGTAAGTATTACATCCGTCACGGACAATAATTTTTTTGTTATTTTGAGTTGGAGGTTGTTTGTCGGCTAGCGTTTTGTAGCCCAACGTAATTTCATGTTCGCCAATCGGTACCTCAACTCGATAAACTTGAATCGTATCAGGCAATAAATTCCAACAACGCGTATCCGCCGTTTCCATCGACTCCCAAACCATACCGCCAACATCAAGAGCTAAACTCAACCACGAATTTGTATCCGTCGCCTTTTTCACGCCGTACACTACACCTTTTTTGAAAGCACGTCTCACAATCGCCCGCGCAATAATCTCCGGTTCGTTTGCTTCAAATTGTTCGACTGCCATTTCGGTAATGTTGGTAATAGTTTTCGTTTCGCCGGAAAACTTGCCGTCTATCGAAACATCTACCGAACTTTTCAAATTCTCAAAATTATAACCAAACCTGTTTGCATTAGAAGCAACAATCACCGGTATCATAATCGGCGCAAAATCTGGAATTACCGCAACATCTGAAAATTTACTCAAAATTGCGGTTGTTATAATTTGTGCTTCATGCAAAGCCTGACAATTCCTTTGCATTTTGTAAGGTCCTTTGCCCGCCAGCGCAAAAACATAAACTACTCCATTACCGGACTTGCTGTGTAAACCAGTTTTCACTCGTTCAATATCGTCTTTGAAATTATAAGCATTGGGGAATTTTTCCTTACTTGCCCACAAACTGGCTTTCTCATAATTTCGATACGCTTCATCATAATTTCGCTTCGTCTCCTCATGCAACAAACCCGAAATATACGCACCAATAGCAACATTTTGATAATTCTCCTCAACCCGTTTCACCAACTCGTGATTATTTTTACTCAAATCCGCAACTTCTTTTTTACGGCTTTCAATAATTTTATTTTGTTTATCATTGATTTGCATTGCGTAGGCGTAAGCATCGGTTCCGTTGTACATGAGATTCGAAATTGCCAAAAATACACGAATCAACACCTTCTCATAATCTTCGCCTGAATACGCAAGTGTATTGTCATCAGTCAGTAACGATGCTGCGTTGCGTGCCGCATCTGCCGCTCTTTGTTGTTCTAGTGAGTCAAATTTATCGCGGACTTCGCGCAACAATAATTCCGCCGATTCAGGTCGCCCGCTACATAGCTCTATAATTGCGCTATTCAATTTGAGCAAATCTTTGTCTTTTTGAGAACTATTTTTTATAGCTTTATCGACATCAGATTTCGCCTTATCAATTTTACCGTCTGTAAATTCGTTACGGATTTTGATATGACGTTCGCCAAAACTATTACAACCGACTGCAAAAAATAAAACAGCCGAAAACACAATTAACCAAAAACAATAAAGAAAAAATTTAACAGTCATTCACGGATATTTTGTTTCGCAACCGCGTTGCAAGTTTATCGCGGCTTCGGGAATTTTTAAACGGCTTGGGTATGCTTTCGCCTTTAATAGCACAAATTATATTTTATAAATTTTCTTCTTCGCCATCATCGCATTTGCGGTGCTTATACCGTAGCCGGTAGGGCGATAGACTTCGCCCTTGAACAACCGCTTCACGTTGTTGCGCTTGCGTGTTCAGCTTCAGGAATTTTAAAGTAGCTTCAGTATACTATTTATAGATGCGTAATTTGAGTTATGCCGTAGCCGGTAAGTTTTATTTTGTTTGGCAAAGGATTTCTCCGGCTAAATTTCGATAATCTTCTGCGCCGTTTGAATGCGGGTCGTATTCGAATATTGGTCGTCCGAAGCTTGGTGCTTCGGCGAGGCGGACGTTACGTCTAATTTTTGTTTGGAACATTTGTGCGTTCGACCAGACGGTTGGCCTTGATTGTGCCTGTTTGAAAAATGCGTCGATATCCTCCGCAACCTCAGACGCAAGCCGCGTTTGACCGTCATACATGCAAAGAATTACACCGCTTAACATAAGCCGATTGTTCAATCTTTTGGCAACAAGCTCTATCGTTTGCAACAACTTACTCAAACCGTGCAACGCCAAAAAATGCGGTTGCAGTGGAATAAAAACTTCGTCAACAGCAGTCAACGCGTTAATCGTAAGCACTCCAAGCGACGGCGGACAATCAATTATTACATAGTCGAATTCAATATCATCCTCCAATAACTTATCACGCAAAATCACCTCACGCCCAACAACTCCGGCAAGCTCCATCTCCGCCGAAGCAAGATCAAGATGCGCCGGAACGATCCAAAGATTTTCGTTGATCTGACTTCTAACATCAGACAACTTTAAATCGCCAACCAACACATCATAAATCGAACTAAATTCAACTTGTGACTCGATCCCAAAATGCAACGACGCATGAGCTTGCGGATCAAGATCAATCATGCAAACCTTAACACCTGTAGCTGCAAGTGCCGCACTAACATTTACTGCTGTTGTCGTTTTACCGACTCCGCCTTTTTGATTCATTATTGCAATTGAACGCATTTTCTTTTCCTCAATTGGTAAATTAAAATTTTAAGTTCGTGCCATTTTATACCGAAGCCGGTATGGGCAGTAGGCTTCGCCCATGAACAACCGCTTCACGTTGTTGCGCTTGCGTATTCAGCTCCATGAATTTTAAAGTAGCTTGAGTATAACCTGACTGACGATTTCAAGTGAGGGACAAAAGGGATTTTTGGAACACAAGGGACAAACCGCGACATTTTTCGTTACAAAAAAATATCCAAATTGCACCAACATTTCGCGAAGTGTACAAATTTTCCGATTTCAATTCAAGACCAGTTTATATAGGGAACTTCCACAAACCTAGTTTTTTTGCGAACAGCGATATTGGAATTTAGCAGGTGAATATTTTCCGTAGCCCCGCATGGGGCATGATGTGCGTAACCGGCGGTGTATCGCAGCAGACTCAATTCCTACCACACAAAGCTCCGCAAGGACGAGATTATGAAGGTGATGATCGGTGATAAGTTGTTGGTGTTCCTGTCCCGTTAGGGACAATATGTTGGTAGAAAATAACGTCAAAAATATTTTGCGTCCCGTATGGGACGCAATGTGATTACAATTTAAACCGCTTGAAAAGTCATCACATTCCGTCCCTAGAGGGACGGCGTTTTTTAATCCTGCGTTTTCTACCAACATTTCGTCCCTATCGGGACAGGGAAAATCAGCTCCCACAATTTCCTACAGAAACGAAATTATCAAAATCCATGCGCAGTATAATTCAGAATTGACATTTTATTCGCTTTAATTTTATTTTCTTAACTTTAGAAGAATTAATTAGATATGTTGCGATTCCGTGTTCTGCTTCGGGAATTTAAAACAGCTTGAGTATACTAAATATGAACACACTCAAAACAATTTTTTGATACAATTTCATAATATTTTATTGAAAATTTATAACGAAACCGGTACAAGTGTTAGGTTTCGCCCTTAAACAACCTCCGTTACGCTCACGTGCCAACTTCGGGAATTTTAAATTAGCCTCCACGTTACGCCTCCACGGTATAACATTCCTTCTTTTATTTTTTTCTTTGTATTATTTTTTTTAATTTGCGGGGTTGGTTTAAAAAATAGTTCCAGTGTATTTGTTGCTTTGTCGATAGTTTTTTTGATTTCGTGTTGTGCAAACGCTCCGATGATTTTGCGTTTGAAGTTTTCTATTTGGGCAATTTGTTCTGTTGATTCGCCTTCTTTAAATTCATTGACCAAATAATCTGTTTGTATCAATGTTTCTTGAATAGTTGGTTGTGGCAAGCCGATGGCAGTTAGAAATTCACGATACACTCCATCCCAATAATCCAACTCAAGCAATATCCGCTTCATTATTTTTTCGCGTTCTTTTGTGTTTGCGTTGGCTTCTGCTTTTATCCATTGATTGTATCGGGCTTTGGCGATGATTCTTAAATTACGTTCACATTGCGAAATTCGATCCATCGGCAACGGCGGTAATTTCAACGATTGATTTTGACAACTCAAAATAATTCGCTTCTCAATCGGCGAAAACTCAAACCTAATCCGCTCCTCAGAATCCAACCCAAACTCCAACTCAACACGATTGGTCATTCGGACAAGCATTTCAGGGCTAAATTGCTGAAAGTCGCGAAATTGTATCTGCCGAATCAAAACCGCACGACTCACCAATTCAGGATCATTAGTACCGAAAATAATACACACCCAAACCGAAAACGTACACACCCCAAACACAATAGATATTGGAATGAACCAAAAACAAAAATTGATAATAAAATAAAATAATTTACTCAATGTTTTTAAATGACATAAAGGACAAAGCAACCGTTTATACTTGAGCTGTTTTGAAATTCCCAAAGCCGAACACGCAAACGTAGCATCGTGAAGCGGTTGTTCAAGGGCGAAGCCTACCGCCCATACCGGCTTCGGTATAATCAACACTAATATGCCAGCTACAGTACAGCATATTCTTTGCTTTATTTGAACATATATTTTATGACAATGAAGCCGCCGATTAACAGAATTGTGAAAATTATTGTCAACTTGTTGAAGTGATTTTCTATCCATTCTCTCACGCTTTTGCCAAACGTAAATATCAACGAAGCGACAAGATAAAACCGCATTCCGCGTCCCACAATTGACGCGATTATTAGCGTTACAATCGATATTTTACAAACTCCGGCGGCGATGGTGAAAATTTTGTACGGGATGGGCGTGAAAGCTGCTGTGAATATTGACCAGAATGCGTTGTCGTCGTATTTTTTGCAAACGAAATTGAACGCCTCCTCGCTGAAAATATTTGCCCCAAAAAATACATCCTTGACATTAACCCAAAGAACATAACCAATAAAATAACCAAGCAACGCCCCCAACACCGAACCCAATAATGAAACTGTTGCGTACCAAAACGAGCGGCGCGGGCGACTCGCGGATAACGCGATTTGCAAAACATCGGGCGGAATCGGAAAAAAAGAACTCTCCACAAACGCCAAAATAAATAACGCCGGAGAACCATAAGGCGTATTCGCCCAAGAAATTACCCAATCATAAAGCCGACGCACAATGTTGCGGCGTGAACACGGCAAGCTGACATCAGATTTTGTTGACTCCAAAGATTCCGCGCCGGATTCTTCTTTTTTCAACCCAGATTCATCAATATTATTTTGCATTAAATTTATATTTTCTAAATTCGACTAAGACATCGTCCAAAAATAATTTTCACCAAACAAAAAAGTGTCAATTGGTGATTGTCTAGGGGAAACATCCCAATACCGGACATGTGCTGGTATACCGTAGCCGGTAGGGCGATAGACTTCGCCCTTGAGCAACCGCTTCACGTTGTTGCGTTTGCGTGTTCAGCTTCAGGAATTTTAAAGTAGCTTCAGTATAGTGGTAATTTTATTTTAGGGCGATGTCTAAATTACAACCGACACGAACAATTGGGATAAGGTTTTGCCCGCAATCACATCCCCAACATCACCCAAACTAAAGTGACGCGAATTATAACAAGCGGATTGAAAAACTAAAGGGCAGTTTGGCGAACGGGCGTTTTTTTCTACACAAGCTGTTTTAAAATTTCTGTAGTTGAATATGTAAACGCAACAACGTGAAGCAATTGTTCAAATGCGAAGCCTACCGCGTATACCGGCTGCGGTATCTTTGACCTTGACGTTGTTTTGTTGTTTTGTACAATTGCGTCCTGTTCTGCCGTGTTAGTAATTGTGTTACTAGCGCAAAGTCTCTTGTTTGTGATTGATCGTGGTTAGTGATTTTTAGCTAATGGAGATCAAGGGCAAGGGAAACATGCGGAAAGATGAGGGCAAGTTGTCCTCAAAACAATGACGGAGACAATTCACGTCGCATATACATTGATTAAAGTATAAGATTATTTGTATACTCAAGCTGTTTTAAAATTCCCGAAGCGGAACACGCAAGCGGAACACGCAAGCGTAACAACGTGAAGCGGTTGTTCAAGGGCGAAGCCTGTCGCCTTACCGGCTACGGTATATTAACGGTATATTAGTTGTGATGTGGTGATGAGGATTGGAATAATTGCCGTCAAAAAAAAGTAATTGTTCGCACAATGAGTTTTGATAATTTATAAGTGTGAAAAGTCTAAACTATCGAAAAAAGAATAGAGGTATTATTATGGGAAACACGATTGAATATGTTAAGGGTCGTCAAATACTTGATAGTCGCGGTAATCCGACGGTTGAGGTTGACGTTATACTTGAGGATGGTTCGTTTGGCAGGGCTGCCGTGCCAAGCGGGGCAAGTACAGGAGTACATGAAGCGTTGGAGTTGCGGGACGGCGATAAGTCAAAATATCTCGGTAAAGGCGTATTAAAGGCTGTAGAGAATATCAACGAAAAACTTGCGGAAGAGGTTTACGGTTACGATGCACTTGATCAAGCCGCTCTTGACCAACATTTGCTCGAACTTGACGGCACAGAAAATAAAAGCAAATACGGTGCCAACGCGATTCTTGGAATATCGATTGCGGTAGCGAAGGCGGCTGCGGAATATTCCGGTTTACCGCTTTATCGTTATCTTGGCGGGGTTGGTGCAAGATTGTTGCCCGCGCCGATGATGAATGTTATAAACGGCGGGGCGCACGCGGACAATAAAGTTGACGTGCAAGAGTTTATGATTATGCCGCTCGGTTTTACTTCGTTTAGTGATGCGATAAGGTGTGGTTGTGAGGTATTTCATTCGTTGAAAAGTGTTTTGAAGAAGCAGAAGTACTCAACGAATGTCGGAGACGAAGGCGGTTTTGCCCCTGATCTTCAGAGCAATGAAGACGCGCTTAAGTCGTTAGTTGAAGCGATTGGCAATGCCGGATACGAAGCGGGCAAGCAGGTTTATATTGCGATGGATTGTGCGAGCAGCGAATACTACGACGAAAAAGAGAAAACGTACACGATTGACGGTAAACCGCTAAAAAGTGGTGCGGTAGTTGATTTGCTTGCGGAGTGGTGTCAAAAGTATCCGATTGTTTCGATTGAGGACGGTTGTGATCAAGATGACTGGGATGGTTGGAAGCGTTTGACCGAAGTGTTGGGTAACAAGGTGCAGCTTGTTGGTGATGATTTGTTTGTTACGAACACGAAGCGGTTGCAGCGTGGAATCGAGAGCGGAATTGCGAACTCAATTTTGATCAAAGTAAATCAAATTGGAACGCTTACGGAAACGATTGAAGCGATTCAATTGGCGCATAGAAACGGTTACACTTCGATTTCATCACATCGAAGTGGTGAGACGGAAGATGCGACGATTGCAGACCTTGCTGTTGCGCTTGGGACTGGTCAAATAAAGACGGGTTCGGCTTCAAGAACGGACAGAATGGCGAAGTACAACCAACTCATCAGAATTGAAGAAGAGCTTGGACAATCCGCAATTTATGCCGGTGCGTTGTTCCCGAAATTGAAAAACAGGTAATCTTGAATTAGACGGTGAGCAGGAGAATTGAGAATATGCTTTTAATCTCTCCTGTCTTCCCGCGAATAATTGACCAAAAAATCTTGACGATCAATTGCAGTTAATTGGCTTAGTACATAGTGATCGATACGGACAAGGCGATAAGTTTTGTCCGTATTGGTTGCTGTATAATTTGGAGTTACAGTTTGATGGGAATTTGTGTTATTGGGCTTAATTACAAATCTGCGTCAATAGAGATTCGTGAGCAACTTGCGTTTTCCAATGTTGAGCTTAGGGTTTTGCTTAGCAATTGGTCTGATAATTTTGTCGGTTGTGAGGTTGTTTTGCTTTCGACATGTAATCGTACAGAGGTTTATATTTCGTCGGAGGAAAATGAGTTGCCGGAGTCTGAGCGGGTTATTGAGTATCTTTTGCGGCAAAAATCTTTGCTGCAATCTATTCCGCAAAATGTAAACTCAATCAGTCTTGAAATCCCCGAAACTGAAAACGCAAACGTAACATCGCGAAGTGATTATTCAGGGGCAAAGTCTGACGTTCATACCGATTTCGGTGTATCGATTTTTTTACCGCATTTATTTAGATTTGAGGATTTGGCGGCGGTTGAGCATTTATTTTCGGTTGTATCTAGTTTGGACAGTATGTTGCTTGGCGAGGTTCAAATTTTATCGCAAGTCAAATCGGCATATCAAGCGGCTTCGGAGGCTGGTACGGTTGGGGCGATATTTAACAGGGTATTTCAGACGGCGTTGAGGACGGCGAAGCAGGTTGCCAATGAAACGGAGCTTCACAAACACAGGGTTAGTTTACCGAGTATTGCGGTGGTGGATTTTGCGCTTCAAGTTTTTGAGCGTCTTGATGACAAGCGTGTGTTGGTATTTGGAGCTGGTGAGATGGGGCGTGAGACGTTGCAATATTTGTGTGCGCATGGTGCAAAAAACATAACGATTGCGAACCGCAGTATTGGCAGGGCGAAGCAATTATCGGAGGAATTTGGTGGCGAGGTTGGCGATTGGGGGGACAGGTTTGATTTTATAGCGGAAGCGGATTTGGTAGTTACGGCGACGGGTTCGGCGGATTATGTGGTTACGTTGGCGGAGTTTCGGCGTATTGATTCGCGGCGGGGCAACCGTGTACTTTTTGTGTTGGATTTAGCGGTGCCGCGTGATTTTGATCCTTTGATTGGCGGTTTGAGTAATGTTTATTTGTATTCGATTGACGATTTGCAAGAAACGTGTTTAAAAAATCGTGCGGGTAGGGATCGTGAGGTACCGAAGGCAAATCAGATTGTCCTGCGCAATGCGAATGATTTTATGTATTGGCTGGGTTCAAGACCTCGCGGGGTTGTGATTCAAAAGTTGCGTGAGCAATTGGGCGGTTTGATGGACATTGAGCTTGAGCGTCTTTTCAACAAGTTATCGGAGTTAGGCGAAAGGGAGCGCGAGGAGATTTCGTATTCTTTTGAGAGATTTATAGGCAAGGTTTTACATTTACCGTTATCATCATTGTACGACGAACAACAAAACGGCGAACCACATCACCACCGCCTCCTAACCGCCCTAGCCCGCCTCTTCAGACTAAACAACGAATAATTGTAACCGTTCACGGTTATATTTTGGTATTGTATTTAATTTGCGACAGTGTTATTATTCGCGTTATGGAGAAACTTTTAGAAAAGATCCGGTTTCTTGAGGCAGAAAATGTCGTGTTGAAAAAACTCGTTGTGAAGTTACAAGCGGAGCTTGCTTTGTTGCGTAAGAACTCCGGCAACGCGTCGAAGCCGCCATCTTCCGATATTGTGAAACCTCCGAAAGATAATTTGTAACCGTTCACGATTTTTAAAACAGTGTGCTTACCAATGGTTGACATACTATATGTAGTAACTCGGCAAACTCAAATATCGTTTTTTGTACTTCTCTAAAAATCATGACAAAATAGGTAATAAACACAATTTGCGGAAGTATAAAATACAATTTTTTGAATAACCCGTGAACAGTTACCCCCGTGTCCATTTATGCAACCGGTGTTTGAAAGGGAATTGCCGAAAGTCAAAGGACTTTGGAAAGATTCAATCAGCAAATAACAAAACAGAGGAGAATTAAATGCCGACACCGACACAAAGAGTATTTAAACTTGGTCGTAATGCGAAACTTTATAATGGTACGACGGAGTTGAAGAATGTTACAGAAGTAACGGTAACGCCTGACAAGGGATAAAATTTGGGCGAAAATACACATCGAAACAGACTTTTTATGCAAAAACGCCCTAAAAACGGTTGGAGTTAGGTTTAATAGAAAAACTAGGACAAGACTGAATTTGGGCTCTACGTAAAATGGGTTATCTACTTTTTTCGGAAGTGATAATGTTAATTGGAAGCCGAAAGATCGGTTCATTCTTGCTTGATGTTTTTATCTGTATTAGTAAATAGCGAACATCATCCGTCCACAAACCCGAATCAAATGAAATAGTACCGGTTGTCTTAGTCTCATCCGTGACAATCGAAAATGCAGGATGATTTAGGATAATTTCTTCCATTTGTATTTCATTATCACCATGACCAGTTTGCTTCAGCGAAAAAGATAAAGATTCTGATTTATTTGAATGAAAATTCAATTCATTTGGAAGAACATCAAAATCCGGAATAACAGTTGCGGAGAAATTTAAAGGGACAACATATTTCACAGTTTCACCTTCAAAAAAATAAACAACAGATACCAATGTACCGCTTTCTCCCCGACGACCGCGGGTATCCCACTGAAACGAAATCTCCCGATCCGCATCAGGAAGTAAGACACCTCTTTCTATTAGAACTTGAGTACAATCGCAACTGCTGACTATAGAATCAACGATAATCGATTTATTCGACGTATTTTTAACAGTTGCCTTACCAACCACAGTGCCTTGCGAAATGGTGCCAAACTGAACAATCGCCGGAGTGAAAGTAAGGCTTGGACGAACAGACCGATCCAATGCGGCAAATCTTAAAAACACACAAACAGCAACAAAAAACAACAACCCGCTCAACCCCAAAAATAAATTTGGAACAATTGACTTTTGTCCGTCAGTCTTAATGATGTTGTTCATAAATATCTCTTTCGCAATTTTAAGCCGATTCCAAGAAAGATCAACGCAAGACCAGCAAGAATTAAAGCTATTCTGACCGTACCAAACTCAGGAGCTTTGTTAATCAATTGACTAAATCCGTCAACAACGACTATCTTCTCGCCATCCCAAGCCAATTCACCTTCGGGAAACGGACGATCTCGATTCAAATGCCACGCAACTGGTGTATTAGGTTTGACAATAGTCTTAGGTGAAAATGTATCAGGCGGCAATGGTTTGTTTAATGAAATAACCTCAATCGTTGTTTCGGCTGAACAAGTTACTATACCATTTTCAGTTCTTTTGTAGTTTAATTTGCGCGGAAACCAGATATTACCGTCATACAAAGCCCCTTCGGTTAACACCCGATCAACAAATTGAACATCTTCAGATACATAACGGTTTTCAACACAAACGACATGGTAATGATTAAGTTTATTTAACCATATAGAATGCTTGACAATACCCATTGCGTAATCAACCCGCCAGCAATCAATAACGGAAAGTTTTTCACTTTTCACTGGCAATACTTCTTCTTGCCGCCGCTTGGCAGACGTATCATACATTTCCGATGGAGAATAATATTGTGAACTTGCCATGGACATTGGTATGAAACTAAACCAACGAGGATCGGGAATATAATCAAGATTCCGTCCTTTTTCAGGATCATGACCATCTGTAAATACTAGTGCCATCTTGCCGACTAACGGCGGCATTGTCGTGTAGAACAAACGCGTCATGTTACCATAACAGTTGTAACACAAATAATCTTTGTAACCATTTCTGACGACATCAGCTCGATTTTTATCTTTATCAAAAGATATTGTCCATTGCGTTTCAATCGGTTCCAGATTACCTTCGATATATGAATTTTCAATCCTGACTTGTCCCGAATGAATCGTCTGTACGGATTTTTTTATATCTTCGAACAGGTCATAAGCGTCCGGCACAGTCTCTGTCTCCAACCCCAATGCAATATTGAGCAAAAGGCAACCAACAAAACCAACAGAAAAAAACAATCTTAAAGACATAATACAACTCACCAAAATAGCGTTACCTAAACAAAATCAAAAAACTTAACAATTACAAGACACGAAAGCCCACCTGCTTATCTATCGGTAAGCAGGCAAAGGCAAAAAGCAACATGCGAACAATTTGAAAACAGCTGTTTTAGGCAATTAACCGGGACACGGTGTACTTTTTTTCATTTCAGCAGTGTAATTTTGGATAAAAACATCTTGATTGGTAACACACACGCCGCCCAAATTTTTACATGCGAAGACTGCCTTACAGGGGGCAGAATTTCCCGTCCCAACACATGTGGAACCAGAACTTGGACTATCGCACTGAAAATTACCGGTCTTTGTTATTTCACCTCTCTAGATACACATCCTAGTGTTGGACCATCGCATACTGCAAGCATCGTTTCACATGGGCTATTTGCTCTCAATGCTACATTCGGGCAATCTGCATAGGCGACTTTCACACTGTAATCGGCTAAAGCAGACACAATCAAACAAACTCCCAATCCGACAACGGCTGAAAGTACACAAGTTTGAAAAAATAATTTGTTCATCTAAAATCTCCCTTCAAAAAAATTGTTGTTGTTTGTAACAACTCACCATTTGTATCACGTTCTAAAAAACAAACTAACACAAATGGATGAATAGTTACACCATTTTGAAACAATACACTCTCAACACGGAAATTCGACCGTTTACCATCTTAAATCCAATCTATCACACACCACATGCGGTAATGACTATTAGCATTTAACAGCCGAATCCGAGATGAGATCAAAATTCTGATAATCGACATACCACTGACGCATGGTACAGCTCGACCAAAAACACGTCGCGTATTGTAACCGCATTCTCAAATTTGTCAATAGGGAATTGCCGGCAATTTCGCATTTGAGGGAGAATAAATTTATAAAACACATAACCATACTATATTATTTACTCATGTTACGCAGAGCCCAAACCCAATCTTGCCCTAGTTTTTCTATTCAACCTAAACCCAACCGCTTTCAGCTGTTTTTAGGGCATTTTTACACAAAAAGTCTTGTTTTGATGTGTATTTTCACCCCAATTTTACCCAGGTACGTAGCATGAGTTATTGTAACCGTTCACGGTTATATTTTGGTATTGTATTTAATTTGCGACAGTGGTATTATTTGTGTTATGGAAGGACTTTTAGAAACGATCCGGTTTCTTGAGGCAGAAAATGCCGCGTTGAAAAAACTTGCTTCGGAGTTA